>NZ_BMQM01000003.1 GCF_014648115.1 Deinococcus seoulensis | reverse complement strand
TTCGCTGTTGGAGCCAATGTTGAACCTACTTCTGACCTCAGCTCCCCGGAATCCAGGATGAGCCATTCGGAAAGGGTGGTCTGTGGGGCGGTCAGCATCCAGGGGCGCATGGATCCAGTGTGGCCGTTCAGTCCCTCCGGTGCATCGGCCACCCACTACATAGACAGACTGGGCTTGACAGCAATCCAACCAAGGCAGACTATGTATGCAGACATAGCTATGCAGGGGCGGCAACCACGCGGGACGCCACGTGGCCAAAGCCCCACACCGGAGCACCCATGAACCCAGACCTGCTGCGCGGCAACCTCGACCTGATCCTCCTGACCATCCTCGAACACAGTCCCCTGTACGGCTTCGCGATCATCCAGGCCGCCCGCGACCGCACCGGCGGGTATTTCGACTTCAAGGAAGGCAGCCTCTACCCCGCCCTGCACCGCCTGGAAGCCGAGGGCCTGCTGGCCGCGCAGCACGGTGAGAGCGGACGCAACGGCAAACCCCGCAAGTACTACGCCATCACCGACCGGGGCCGCGACACCCTGAACGCCAAACGGCAGGAATTCGCCGCCTTCACCGGAGCCGTGCACCAGCTCGGCGGGAACGGCGCATGACCACAGCCGCCCACACCACCCCCCACGTGCTCACCGCCTACCTGCGCCGCGCCACCTGGGGCCTACCAGAACCACGCCGCCAGGAACTCTGGGACGAACTCGAAGAACACGTCCTGACGCGCGCCGACCACCTGACCCTGACCGGCCTCACCCCCACTCAGGCCACCGCCCAGGCCATCCGCGAACTCGGGCCACCCGCCCGCGTGACCCTGGGCATGGCAAAGGTATACACCATGCCAAACCTCATCCTGGCCGCCGGAACCCTCGCCCTTGCTCTCAGCGCCGGACTGTACGCCCTGGCAGGGGGCAGCCAATCGCTGACTCTCCCCGTACAGACTGAACAGCCCGTGAAACCCACCTGCGTGCGAGGCACTGTTCCTGGCAATGTCAGCATTGTCAGCGCACGGGACGGCGTGACCTGTTTCACTTACACCGGCCCCACTGTCCCCGGCGCTTACCTGTCATTCTCGTCCCTGCGCAGCGCCGTCACCGCTGCCGGAGGGCAGGTCACCCAACTGGACAGCAGCGGCGTGCGGATCAAGCTGCCCGCCAGTCAATTCAAGCTGCCCAGCAGTTTCACCGCGCAAAACGAACGCTACTTCCTGGCCGCCGCCGTCGCCAGTGAAATCATGGCCGTCTACCCAGACGCTCACCTCAGCGGGTTCGCGCAGCCCACCATCCAGTTCGGAGGTCAGCGTCTGACCTTCGGACAGCGCACACAGACCATCGGGACGGCGTTCTATGGCGGCCTGAGCCTGGAACTGCTGAGCAGTCTTCTATCCCCCCCAGCCGGCGCCACCGAATTCACCCTGCGAAGCAGCGGGCAGGAAACCGGTCCCCACCAGCACCGTGTACTGACCCCGCTGCCTGCCGGTGAAGTCGTGATGCTGGTGCGCCGCAGGGCCGGGAGCAACTACACGTTCACCGTGCAACCAGTCGCGACAGACCGGGCAATCACTCTGTCTTCCAGCGCCTCCCGCCTGCTCTTCGTGACGGACCCGGCCCAGCTCGGGCCAGACCCTGTCAATGGTCACCAGACGGCCCTGCTGGTTCGCCTGAGTAACGTCCCCCTCAGCGACCTGAAGTCCGGCGTGTTCGTGCCGGCCCGGGAGACGTCGGACGCCCGCTAACCCGCTTCCGCGGCGCCTCGCCCGGCCCCTTCTTCCAGCAGCGACTGGATGTGTGGGCTGGGCGTTTCACTGGTGGCCGTGTCCGCACGGGTCAGGTCGTCGCCCCGCCCCGGTCGGGGCCCGGCCGGACTGTCTGGCTTCTGCTGGGTCCGTATCATGGCGGCATGATCGGGTGCGTGGGGTGGGCGGGAGTGGCGTGCAGTTAAGCGTGAATGGGCGGCGGCGCGAGGTGGCGTACCCGGATGAGATGCTGGTGTGGGTGCTGCGCGATGAGCTGGGCCTGACCGGCACGCATTACGGGTGTGGGATCGGCGCGTGCGGCAGTTGCACGGTGCTGCTGGACGGGCAGGTGGCGCGGGCGTGCCTGACTCCGGCGCGGGCGGCGGCGGGGCGGGAGGTGACGACCGTGGAGGGTCTGGCGCGCGGGGAGCAGTTGCATCCGGTGCAGCGGGCGTTCCTGGAAAATCCGTTGCAGTGCGGGTGGTGCCTGCCGGGGCATCTGATGTCGGCGGCGGCGCTGCTGGAGCGCACGCCAGACCCCACGGACGCGCAGATCGAGGAGGCGGCGGGCGTGAACCTGTGCCGCTGCGGTGGGTACAATGCGATCCGCCGGGCGGTGGCCCGCGCAGCGGAACTGAAACGGGAGGACGGATGAAGCCGGTCACCCGTCGCCGGGTGCTGATCGGGCTGGGGAGCGGCGCGGGCCTGCTGGTGGTGGGGGTGCCGCTGGCGTTGAATGCGGGCCGCCCGGCGATCGTGGAGTACATCGAGGAGAACGGGACGGGCCCGCAGGATGCGCCCCGCAATCCGGACCTGTGGTTCGAGGTGACGCCCGCCGGGGTGACGTTCTTCGTGCCGAAGGTCGAGATGGGTCAGGGCATTCACACGGCGCTGGCGCAGATCGCGGCCGAGGAGCTGGAGGTCACGCCCGAGCAGCTGACGGTGCGGCAGGCGGACACGGCGCGCGGGTACGCGGGCGGGACGATGTTCACGTTCGGTTCGACGAGCGTGAAGGCGCTGTACCGCCCGCTGCGGGAGGCGGCGGCGACCCTGCGGGAGCTACTGCGGGAGGAGGCCGCGCGGCAGCTGGGTGTTCCGGCGGCGCGGCTGACGGCGGCGGGCGGGGCGTTCTTCGTGGCGGGGTCGCGCCAGCGCATTCCTTACGCGCAGGTCGTGGCGGACAAGCAGGGCGAGTGGGTGATCCCGGAGGCCGCGCCCACCCTGAAGGCGCGGCGGGACTTCAAGCGGATCGGGCGGGCCATGCCGCGCACGGACTTCCGCGACAAGGTGCTGGGCACGGCCACGTACGGGTACGACGCGCGCCTGCCGGGCATGCTGTTCGGTGCGGTGGCGCGCCCGCCGAGGTTCGGGGCGCGGCTGGTGTCGGCGTCGGCGGGCGCGGCGGGGCGGCAGCCGGGCGTGGTGCGGGTCGTGATCGACCTGAAGGCGGGGTTCGCGGGGGTGGTCGCGCGGACGCGCACGCAGGCCCGCGCGGCGCTGCCTTCCCTGGACCTGCGCTGGGAGGGCGGCACGACCGCCAGCAGCGCCGACCTGGACGCTCAGATTCAGGCGGGGTCGGGGTCGGTGCTGCGGCGGCGCGGGAACGTCCGCGCGGCCCTTTCCGGGGGGACGGTGGTGCAGGGCGAGTACCGCACGCCGCTGGCCGCGCACGCGCACCTGGAACCCCTGGCGGCCCTGGCGGACGTGCAGGCGGGCGGGCAGATTGAGGTGTGGGCGTCCACGCAGTACCCGCAGAAGATCGTCGACGACCTGCGCGGCGTGTTCGGCAAGGACCGCGAGGTGCTGGTCCACCCGACGCAGCTGGGCGGGGGCTTCGGGCGCAAGGCGGGTCAGCACGCGGCGCTGGAGGCCGCGCGGCTCTCAGCGGCGGTCGGGAAGCCCGTGCATGTCGGCTGGACGCGCGAGGAGGACCTCCAGCACGCCTTCTACCGGCCGCCCACCCATCATGTGCTGCGCGGCAGTGTGGGCACGGACGGGAGGCTGCGGGGCGTGGAGCAGTTCACGGCGGGCGGCGACATCATCTGGGGGCAGACGGGGATACCGGAGTTCGTGCGGGACGCGCTGGGCTTCGATCCGGGCGGGCTGCTGGGGCAGTTCATGCCGTACGACTTTCCGGCGTACCGGGTCGTGAACCGCCGCGAGGCGCTGCCCGTCCCGACCGGGTACTGGCGGGGGCTGGGCGTGCTGCCGAACACGTTCGCGCTGGAGAGTTTCATGGACGAACTGGCGCACGCGGCGGGCGCGGACCCGCTGGCTTTCCGGCTGCGGCACCTGGGGTCCGGCGAGGACGGACGGCGGCTGCGCGGGGTGCTGGAACGCGCCGCGAAGGCGGCCGGGTGGGGCACGCCCCTGTCGGCGGGCCGGGCGCGCGGGGTGGCCTGCTGCCTGGACCTGGGGACCGCCTCGGCGCTGGTGGCCGAGGTCTCGGTGCAGGAGGGGCGGGTGCAGGTGCACCGCGTGACGGTCGCGGCCGACCCCGGACTGGTCATCAACCCGGACGGCGCCCGGCTGCAGGTGCAGGGGTCTGTGATGATGGCCCTGAGTTCCGCACTGCACGAGGAACTGACCATTCAGGACGGGCGGGTGGTCGAGTCGAACTTCGACCGCTACCGCCTCCTGCCCATGCGGGACGCGCCGCCGGTCGAGGTGCTGCTCGTCGAGAGCGGCGACGAACCGCAGGGCATGGGGGAACCCGTGATGGGTCCGGCGGCGGCGGCCGTGGCGAACGCGGTGTTCACCCTGACCGGCGAGCGCCTGCGGACCCTGCCGCTGCGGCCCCGTCAGGGATAAACCCCGTCACGACCCGGCAGGGTCGGCGCGCCCGGTCCATTCTTCCAGCAGGTACTGGAGTCTGGTCTGGGCGTTCTCCTGGCTGCCGTACACGCTGCGGATGAGGTCGCCGCCGGGCGCGAAGGCGAGCCAGTGGGGGGTGCCTTCGGTCTGCCAGTGTCGGGCGAGGTCGCCGCTCAGGTCCAGCGCGACGGGGAACGGCAGTTTCGCGTAGTCCCGCGCGAACTTCTGCAGGGTGGGCACGACCTCCCCTCTGGGCAGCAGGCGGTGGCCGTGGCTGGTGTGCACGGCCAGCAGGTGCACCGAGTCGCCGAATTCGGCGTGCAGGCGCTTCAGGAACGGAATGCCGCGCGACACGCAGCCGGGACATTCGAGGTTGAAGGTCATGACCAGCCCCGCCCGCGTCCAGTCGCCGGGGGTCGGGAGGGGGTCGCCGTGCACGAAGTCGGTGGGGTCGGGCCATTCCATGCAGGCAGGGTACGGCGCGGCGCGCGGGGTTCTATGCTGGGCGCATGAAGCGTTTCGTGATGATTGCGGCGGTCCTCGGTTCGGCCCTGGTGGGCGCGGCACACGCCACGACGGTGGCCGAAGTGAAGAAGAAGGGCGTGCTGGTGCTGGGCACCGACCCGACGTTCGCGCCGTTCGAGTTCAAGGGCGCCGACGGGCAGATCCAGGGCTTCGACATCGACATCGCGCGGGCCGTGGCGAAGGACCTGGGCGTGCGGCTGGAGATCCGCGCGGTGGGCTTCGGGTCGCTGATGCCGCAGTCGGTCACGTCCGGGCGGGTAGACATGGCCATGAGCGGTATCACGATCACGGACGAACGCGCGAAGGTCGTGTCGTTCAGCCAGCCGTACTACCGCAGCGCGCAGGTGTTCATCGTGCGGGGCGGGAACCCCGGTAAGTTCGCGTGGCCCGCGGGCGTGAAGGGCAAGGTGATCGGCGTGCAGGCGAACACGACCGGGCAGTTCGTGGCGACCGACATGCTGAAACCCAAAGGCGCGACCCTGAAGGTGTACGACGACTTCGCGGCCGGACTGGCCGACGTGCGCGCCGGGCGGATCGCGGCGCTGGTGGGGGACGCCCCGACCGTGGACGACCTGAAAAAGCGCCTGCCGGGGCAGTTCGACCAGGCCGGGAAGGACCTGGCGGCCGAGGATTACGGCATGGTGTTCCGGAAGGGCAGTGACCTGGCCGCCGCCGCGAATAAGACGCTGGCGCGCCTGAAGGCCAGCGGGGAGTACCAGAAACTGCTGAACCGCTGGATCGTGCAGAAGTAAGGCTCACTCCGAGTGAATGGCTTACAAAGCCGTTCACTCCGAGCGAGGCGCGTGGGAGCAGAGCGGACTTCGGGGTCAGTGGCTGCTGCTGAGCACGGCGACGCTGCCGAGGATCAGGGCCACGCCGGCCCAGCCGGTGGGGGTCAGGCGCATGCCGTCGATGTGGCGACTCAGGAGGGCAGTCGTGACGATGCCCAGGCCGCCCCACGCGGCGTAGGCGACGGCGACGGGCATGTGCCGCACGGCGACGCCCAGCAGCGTGAAGGCCAGCAGGATCAGGAGGATCGCGGCCAGTCCCGGCAGTGCGTGCCGGAATCCGTCGGATTTCTTGAGCAGGATGTTCGCGAGGACGTCGAGGGTGACGGCGCCCAGGATCAGGAGGATCGCGGCCGGGTTCATGCGCTGACCTGCGCGGCGTTGCCGACGCCGGGGCGGGTGGGGTTGGTGGGGCGCGTACCGCGGTGCAGCAGGGCCGCGCCGACGCCCAGGGCGAGCATGGCGCACAGCTGGGCAGGGCGCAGGTGCTCGCCGAGGATCAGGGCGCCCAGGCCGGTGATCAGGATCAGTCCGGCGGCCTCCCAGACGGCGAAGGCCACGGCGACCGGAATCTGCCGGAACGCGCGGGACAGCAGCACGTACGACGCGGCCAGCAGGGCGTACGTGACGGCCAGTTCCAGGCCGGGTGTGCCGGCGCTGGTGAAGACTTTGAGACTGAGGGTGCCCGTGACTTCCAGGGCAATGGCGGAGAGAAGCGCAGTCCAGGCGCGCATGGGGGAACACCGTTCCTTCCCCGCGTGGGCGGGGTGAGTTGAAGGCAGCAGACCGGGCCGCGCGAGAGGCGACCGGGGATGCAGGGGGATGACACGCCGCTCCGTGTGGGCGGTGAGTGTCAGTCGGCCTTCGGGGCTCCGGGGGGCGGGCGGTCCAGGCGGACGCTGAGTTGTGTGGTGGCGCTGGTGTTCGTCCAGGTGATGGACATGGTGTTTCACTCTTCCTGTGGCGCTCGCCGGGGCGGGCGGGGCCTCGGCCGCCGCGCTGGTGCGTGGCAGGGGCCCGGTTGAAGAGCAGGTCACGTTGACCCGCTGGTGTTCAGCTTACCGGAGCGGTGTCAGGTGACCGTCTGCGCATTCACGATTCGTGAACGCCGGGGTGGGCGCCATTGCGGAGGGTGGGGGGCGTTCGCCTGGGCGTGGCGGGCCGCGCCGGGGCTATCCTCGGGGGCGTGATGGTGTTCCGGATGGTGTGCGGCAGGACTGATCGCGTGTCCCGCGCGGGTGGGGGGAGTCGTTGAACGAGTTGCTGACGGGGTTCCGGGTGGTGCTGTCCGGCGAGTACCCGCGCCTGCTGCTGTCCGGGCTGGGCCTGACGCTGGCGGTCAGCGTGTGCGCCCTGGCGGTGTCGGTGGTGGTCGGCACGGCGCTGGGCGCGGTGCGGGTGCTGCGCGTGCCGCTGCTGGGGGCGCTGGGGAACGCGTACGTGGAGGTGGTGCGCGGCATTCCGCTGATCGTGCTGCTGTCGGTGGTGTACTACGGCCTTCCGGCGCTGGGCGTGACGCTGGAGGGCTTCCCGGCGGCGGTGCTGGCGCTGGGGCTGTACTCGGCGGCGTACACCAGCGAGATCGTGCGCGGCGGGCTGGGCAGCGTGCCGGACGGGCAGGCGCAGGCGGCGCGCAGTCTGGGCCTGACGCGCGTGCAGGCACTGCGGTTCGTGGTGTTGCCGCAGGCGTGGCGGGTGGCGCTGCCCGCGCTGGGGAACGAGTTCATCAGCCTGATTCTGGGCAGCAGTCTGGCGAGCGCGGTGACGTTGCAGGAACTGTTCAGTCAGGGGCGGTACATCACGAACGCCACGTACCGGCAGTTCGAGGTGTACGCGGTGCTGGCGCTGGTGTACTTCACGCTGACGTTCATCCTGACGCGGCTGGTGCGGCTGCTGGAACGCCGCCTGAGCCGGGGCGTGACCCTCCCGGACCGCCGCGTGATCTGATACGGACTCTGGTTGAATGGCCTGCAAGAGCCGTTCAATCCGGGCGGATGCGCGTAGGAGCAGGACGGGTTCCGTTTGAGCGGTTCCGTCTTGCGGTTGCGCCGGCTGCCTGTGGAGGCTGCCCCGTGGTCAGGCGGGGGGTTCCTGCGCGTCGGACCAGGCGGTCACGGCGGCACTCTGGTAGGCGGCCAGTCCGGGGCGGGCGCGGTCGATGCTGCGCGTGAACCGTTCGTCGGCCACCCACATCTGCGCCAGTCCGCGCATCATGGTGGGCGAGGCGTCGTAGTACGCGCCGCTGATGTGCGCCCGGTGCCGCGCCGCGACCGCCTGCGCGCGCGTGTCGGTGGGGAGCACGCCCGCGTCCATCAGGGTCAGGTAGTCGGTGGTCAGGGCGTCCATCTCCGCGCGGATGCGCTCCCAGTCGGCCTGCGTGTAACGGGCGGTGCGCGCGGCACTCTGGCGGTAGGCGTCGGTGTCGCCCCAGCGTTCCTGCACTTCCGCTTCGTACGGTGCGGGGTCGAACCCGTCGAAGGCGGCTTTGATGTCCTCGCTGTTCATGCTGCTCTCCTCTGCCCTGCCGTTCAGGGCGTCCAGGCGGGCCTGCACCTGCCGCAGCGTGTGCTGGGTGCGGCGCAGGTCGTCGCGCAGTCGGGCGGCGTGCGCGTGCAGGGCCCCGCGTTCCTGTTCCGGCGGGGCGTCCAGTACGTCCGCCACCTGTGACAGGGGCAGGCCCAGCGCCCGCCACGTCAGCACCCGCCGCAGCCGCGTCAGGTCGCCCGGCGTGTACAGGCGGTAATTTCCGTCGCTACGCCCGGCGGGGCGCAGCAGCCCGATCTGATCGTAGTGGTGCAGGGTGCGCACGCTGACGCCGGTCAGGGCGCTGACCTCGCCCACCGTCCAGCGCGGGCCGGTCTGGTCGGTGGGGGTGGGGTGCGTGGGGCCGTTCAGGTGGATCACCTCCCTTCTGCTGTGGGCAGCGTACGGCCTGCCGCTGCGTGAGGGTCAAGGGGGTGCGTGCGGGGTGGGGGCGCGCCGTGGCAGACTGCGCGGCGATGACTGCCTCTGCCCCGTTCTGGCCTGCATTCTGGCCGCCGTTCTGGCGGGGGTTCCGGGCGCTGCTGCCGCTGTGGCCGGGCATGGTGCCGTTCGCGGTGGCGTACGCCGTGACCGCGCAGGCCGGGGGCCTGAGCCTCTGGGAGACGCAACTGATGAGCCTGACCGTGTTCGCCGGGGCCAGTCAGTTCGCGGCAGCCGGGCAGTTCGTGAGCGGCGGCCTGCCCACCGTGGCGGGCGCGCTGGGGCTGGTGGCGACCACGTTCCTGCTGAACGCCCGGCACGTGCTGTACGGCCTGAGCCTGTCGCGGTCGCTGCCGCTCCCGTGGGGTCAGCGCCTTCTGGCGGCGCAGTTCCTGACGGACGAGGCGTACGGCGTGACGGTCGTGGCAGGCCCGCGCGAT
This sequence comes from Deinococcus seoulensis, assembly GCF_014648115.1. NCBI lineage: Bacteria > Thermotogati > Deinococcota > Deinococci > Deinococcales > Deinococcaceae > Deinococcus > Deinococcus seoulensis. The sequence continues at coordinate 195,684 of NZ_BMQM01000003.1, read as the reverse complement.
CCGGGCGGCCTGAGTTTCGCGTTCCTGCTGGGCGCGGAACTCAGCCTGTACGGCGTGTGGAACGCCTCGACGCTGCTGGGGTCCCTGGCGGGCGCCGTGCTGCCGGACCCGCAGGCGCTGGGGGTGGGCGTGATTTTCCCGCTGGCGTTCCTGGGACTGCTGGTGCCGCTGCTGGAGGGCCGCGTGACGCTGCTGGTGGCGCTCGTATCGGGCCTGGGGGCGTGGGGGCTGGGGCGGGCGCTGCCGGGCGGACTGGTGATCCTGCTGGCCGGGGTGGGCGGCGCGGCGCTGGGCGCCTGGATCACCACCCGCCACGCCGGGAGCCGCGCGTGAGCGGCTGGCTGGTCATAGGGCTGATGTGGGCGGTCACGTACCCGGCGCGGCTGCTGGGCCTGAGCCTGGGCCGCCTGAACCTGCCGCCGTTCTGGCAGGCGTTCCTGCGGTTCGTGCCGGTCAGCGTGTTCGCGGCGCTGGTCGTGCCGGACGTGCTGGGCAGCCCCGAATGGGCGCGCCGACTGGTGGGCGCCGCAGTGGGTGGGGCGCTGCTGTGGCGCACCCGGAACCTCGCACTGGGCATTCTGGGCGGCTTCGCGGCGTACTGGGCGGCGCGACTGGCGGGCCTGTGACGCGTGCCGGGCACGCGTGGGCGTGCGGGCGCGCTATGCTGGGCAGCGCATGACGGGTCAGGTGGGCAGGGTCAAGGTCATTGATGGCAAGTACGAGGTTCTCCGGGAACTCTCGACCCAGGGCATGGTGACCCTCTCCGAGGTGCGCGCCGCCGAGGGCGTCACCCGGCACGTCGCCTGGTTCGCCGTGGCGACCCCCGCCGACCGGCAGGTGTTCCACGCGTACCGCACGGCGCTGCGGGCGCTGGAACCGGCCGGACTGACCGACGTGGTCGCCCGCCCCGGCGCGTACTACGCCGTGTGGCGGCCCGTCACCGGGCAGCCGCTCGCGGCGCTGCTGGAACAGAAGGTGCGCCCGCAGGAAACCGTGGACGCCCTGCACGCGACCGCCGACGCCCTGGCCGCGCAGGGGTATGCGCTGGACGACGCGGACCTGCTGATCGACAACCACCAGGTGAGCGTGGCGTACCTGCGGCCCCTGACGCTGCCCCGCACGCCCGAGGACATCGCCGCGCGCAACGCCCAGACGCTCGCACCCCTGAAAGCCGGACGGGTCCGCCGCCGCCGTGAACCCGGCGCGTGGCTGACCTTCGTGCCGGGCCTGCTGCTGCTGGGCGGCGCGGCGTACCTGGGCGCGCAGGCCGTGCAGATCTACCTGAACCCCCCGGTGCGGGAGGTCGTGTCCGTGACCGGACAGGAAGCCAAGGCGGCCGCGAAGGCCCTCACCGCCGCCGGGTTCCGCGTGGAGTACACGCAGGGACAGGCGGGCGGGCGCGCCATCGGCAGCATCATCCGGCAGGACCCGGCGGGCGGCACGAACCTCCCGCGCGGCCGACTGGTGATCCTGACCGTGAACAACCCCCCGGCCATCGAGGTTCCCGCGCTGGAAGAGATGAACCTGGGTCAGGCGCGGGACGCCCTGAAAGACCGCGCCATGGTGCTCGGCAAGGTCCTGAAAGTGGACGGCACCCTGTCGAACACCCCCGAAGGGCGCGTGATCGCGCAACTGCCGGAAGCGGCGTCCAGCGCCCAGCGGGGCCAGTCGGTGCAACTGCTGATCAGCACGGGCATCAGCGGCAAGGAAACGTGGCTGCCGAACCTGACCGGCCTGACCTTCGAGCAGGCGCGGGCGCACGCGCGGGCCGCCGGGCTGGTCGTGAACGCCGTGGAACGCCAACCCAGCGACAAACCCGAGAACACCGTGCTGGAACAGACGCCCGCCCCGTACGTGCGGGTGGACGTGGGCAGCCCCGTGAAACTGACGGTCGCCGCGGCCCGCTACAGCGCCCCCAGCCGCCCCGCCGGGAACCTGCCGCTACCGCCGGCGTACGTGCCGCCCACGCCCGTGCAGCCCGAAGCGCCGCAGGACCCGCAACCCACCACGGAACCCGTCACGCCCGACGCGGTGCCTGCCACCCCGGAGACGGACACGGGCACGACGACCCCGCCCGCCCCGGCAACGACCCAGCCGACCCAGCCTGCCACGCCGGAGATCGCGCCGACCGAACCTCAGACCCGTTCCGTGAACTTCGAGTACGTGTTCCCAGCCGACCTGCCCGCCGGGAACTACACGGTGGTCGTGCGGGACGACGACGGCGAACGGCAGATCATGCCGCCCACGGCCGCCGCGAACCTCGCCAACCGCCGCGCGAACAGCTCGGAGGCGGCCGCCGTGCGCGGGAACGCCGTGTTCATCATCCGCCGCGACGGCGTGGATTACGCCACGGTCACGCCCTGAACCGCGTGACACGCTGCTGAACGATGATCTACCTCGACTACGCCGCCACGCACCCCATGACGCCCGAGGCGCTCGCCGCGTACGCGCAGGCCGCCGCTCTGCCCGGCAACCCCGCCAGCGTGCACGCCGCCGGTCAGGCCGCCCGCGAACGCCTGGAGGAAGGCCGTGCCCGCGTGGCCGCCGCGCTGCGGGTCGACCCGCGCACCCTGATCGCCAACAGCGGCGGCACCGAGGGCGACAACCACGTCCTGCTGAGCGTGACCCGCGCGTGGCAGGACGCACGCGGCCGCCCCGGTCACCTGATCACCACGCCCACCGAGCACTCGGCGGTGCTGGCCCCGGCACGCGCCCTGGCCGCGCAGGGCTGGCAGGTCACGTACCTGACCCCCGACCGCGGCGGCCGGTACGACCCGGCCGAACTGGCGGGCGCGCTACGCAGTGACACGGCGCTGGTGTCCATTCACCACGCCAACAACGAACTTGGGAGCGTGCAGGACACACCCGCCCTGGCCGCGCTGGCCGCCACGCGGGGCGTGCCATACCACACGGACGCCGTGCAGGCACCCGGCGTCCTGCCAGTCGACCTGACCGCCTGGGGCGTCACGTTCGCCACGTTCAGCGCGCACAAGTGGGGCGGACCGCGCGGCGTGGGCTTCCTGTACGTGCAGCGCGGCACGCACCTGAACGCCATCACGCTCGGCGGCGGGCAGGAAGGCGGCACCCGCCCCGGCACGCAGGACACCGCCGGGGTGTACGCGGCCGGCGTGGCCCTCACGCACGCCGAGCAGGCACGCGAAGTCACGCACGCCCACCTCAGCGCCCTGCGCGCCCGGTTCGAGGCGGGCGTGCACAGCATCCCGCACCTGCGCGTCAACCACACCCCCGACAGCAGCCCCAAGGTCGCCAGCGTCACCCTGCCCGGCGCGGACGGCGAGGCCCTCCTCATGAACCTCGACATGCTCGGCGTGGCCGCCAGCGCCGGAAGTGCATGCAGCGCCGGAACCATGCAACCCAGCCACGTCCTGACCGCCGTGGGCCTGAACGAACCCGACGCCCGCGCCACCCTGCGCTTCTCCTTCGGGGCGGCCACCACCGAACAGGACGTGGACGCCGCCGCGCAGGCGCTGACACAGGCCGCCGCCTGGAGCCGCGCCTGACCTGAAGCCGTGCTCAGAGCAGCCTTCAGAGGCATCCAGGGAGCGTGCCCCCCTGATCAGATGAGATCCAGCGGCAGGAAGGGCGACTGGACGGTGATCGTCATGCCACGCCATTTCGCCAGGGCACACAGGCCCAGCAACGGCAGGCTGATCCAACCGTTCGGGTCGTCCTGTAGGTCTTCTGTACGTTCGTAGTACCGCTGATGACTCCTCAGGCCGTACGCCACGTCACGGTTCAGTCCCGCCTCGTCACCCAGGTGAATCTGCGTCAGCACCGCAATCTCCGATCCGGCCAGTTCGGTGCGGATCAGCATGTCCTCGTGTTCCTCCCCCTCCCAGGGTGTCTCCACACTGTTCCACGCCTCGTGGATGAGTTGCAGTGCGTCGGGTGAGCCCTCGTACACGGCCCGCAACGCCGCCATCTGCGCGTACCGGTACGGGGGTGACCAGGTGCTTGACGCCTGCAACGTACTCGTGTAGTCCCGCAACAGGACGTTGTCGATGACGACGGCGTTACGCCAGAGCAGATTCAGGTAGAACGCCTGGAGCCACGTGCCGGTGTGCGCCGTACTGTTCGGACCGGTCGTGGGGCGCACGACACTGTCATGCAGGATCATCTCCAGTTCCTTCTCCCCTCTCGGGAACAGGGCGAGGTACACGATGAATGCATCGAGATTCCCCGCCAGGGCCAGCATCTGCCCAGCCTCGTTCAGCCCGTCAGGCCCCGAGAAGTACAACCTCACCCCAAGGTCATAGGTTATTAAAGACAGGGACGACAACCCGGCGTCGGCCTCAAGTCGAGGGAGGGTTTTTTCGACGATGCCGCGGCCCCACTCTATATCCTCTTGAAGTCTTTCCAGAAGGATGGGGTGAATAAGAGGATGCTGTTCCATAGACCTCATTGCAGTATGAACTCCCTGACAGTTATGGGTAGAGCTTCATTCTGAACGATCAGCTGACCATCCAGCCCGAATGTACGCCTGGTCAGAATCGGTGCTCTGACTTCCAGATACTCAACAGCATCCAACTCGACAGAGGCGAGCGATTTGCCCGCGCGACTTGTACCAGCGTCTTTGCTCGCCATCATAGTTCTCAAGATTGACTGGAAGTAGGCTTGACTGCCCTGTTCGGCGTCCTGTCCACCCGTGACCCGGCGGCGGCCCAGTGGGCTTGTGCCTCCCTTGGCTTCCACGACGACGTACCGGATCTGCCCATCTTCTCCCCGTACCTTCCAGATCTGGTCGAAGTCTCCGGAACGGGAGGGCGCACCGGCAGGGGGGTAGATCAGCGCGGACTCCGGGTAACGGCTCCTGACGTAGTTGATCCCGGCCAGTTCTCCGATCTGGCGGCTCTCTTCCCGGATGCCCTGCTCCAGCGCCTTCATGCGGTTCAGTTCGGCTTCGGTCGCGTTCAGGTCTTTCAGCGCCAGGAGGTCACGCTCGGCCTGCAGTTTCGCGCGTTCTTCCAACCGGATCTGCACCGCGTCAACGAGTCTGAGGTCCGTCCCGTCCTCCTGGCCGATCCGGAGTTCCTCGTTCCAGTCGTGTGTGGATTTCGGCCCCTTGTTGGCGGGGATGGCGGCGTCGCCTGTGATCTCAAATGCGCGGGTCTGCGGGTCGTACCGCATGGCCGGTGAGTTCTTGTCGATGACGTTGAGTTGCGGTGTGGATTGGTGCTCGTACAGCGCCCAGCGGTAGCCGTCCGGCGCGTCGGGCCAGCCGAGTTCCTGCGCGGCGACGCGGCCTCGCTTCAGGCGGGTGTCGACGGTATCGAGTTGATCCGGGGTGTTGTTGGAGGCCCGGGCGGCTTTCTGGGCGTAGTCGCTGGCGTAACTGTCGGCCAGGGTCGCTTCGGCCAGAAGCTGCCTGCGCTTCTCGGAGCCTGCCGGGTGCTGGTCGGCCTGACGGCGGAGGTCGGCGGCCGTGTTCAGGTGTTTGTCTGCTTCGGCCGTCAGGCGCGCCTGTTCCGTTCCGGGTTTGACGGTCGTGGGTTCAAACCCCAGGAGTTCTTTCAGGGTTTGGCCTGCCCGACGAACCGGGCTGTTGTCAGCACGGAGGTCCACAGCCGTCTCGATGTGGCGGGCGGTGGTGCTGGCGTGCGTATCGGCACCGATCTCGACGCGCGTGCGACCTTCGGTGTAGCCCCGGACGGAGGCGTGATCACCCCGAGCCTGGGTGTTGACGTCCACGGGCATGACCCCGTGTCGGTTGCCGGTGACGTTGTTCACCCGGTCGCCTGCGGTGAGGCCCACGCGTTCTCCGGCGGTGTGGGCGCGGTTCTGGAGTTGTCCGGCGCGGCCCGGCAGGCGGGTGGCGGCGGCGCCGACGCCGGTGCCGATGGCCATCATCATCAGCGTTTCGGGGTTGCTGAGGTTTTTCAGGGCGTCTCCCAGGGACGCGCCGTTCATGACGTCGCCCAGGACGTTGCCGCCCAGGTCGAAGGTGGTGCCGACCGTGAAGGTCCCGGCTTTCTGCGTGAGGCCGCTGCCGAGCAGGCCTGCTGCGCCCATCTTCCCGGCGATCAGGCCGCCCGCGCCGCCCAGTGCGCCGCCGGCCGCGCCGATCAGTGCGGCCCTGCCGACCCCGTCGAAGAGGCTTTTCTGGAATTTGGCGTTCAGGCCGATGTTGTCGACGGCGTTGTTTGCCATCTGGATGACGGCGCCGCTGGCCGCGCCGACCAGTGCGCCGCCCACGACGGCCCCGACTGCTCCGGCGGCGGCTCCGGCGCCCAGCGCGCCGGCCATGGCGCCGACCGCGCCGATCACGGCGGGCCCGGCGACGACCGCCACGACGATGATCACGGCGATCATCAGGGCGATCTTCACCCAGCCTTTCCAGCGGGGTTGGACCTGCGCGGCGGCCTTCTCGGCGTTGTCGCGGATGGCGGCGTCCTCCTGCGGCAGGTTCCCGCGTAGTCCCTCACGCAGTGGGGGGAGGGTGGCACGCAGTTCTTCCGGGAGGCCAGCCAGGGCGCGGGCGTACAGTTTCGACAGGCCCTGTTCGAGGCTGTTCAGGGTCCGGCCGGTCAGCTGTGAGTCCTGTTGCGCGCCCTGCGCGTGCGCCTGCGTGAGGGCCATGAAGGTCGCGAGCGTCTGCGTGAGCAGACCCTGCGTTCCCTGATCGAACCCGGCGGCCTGCGCGCTGGCCTGTGTGACCCCGGCGCGGGCCACGCCTCCCAGTGCCTGCCCGCCCTGCGCGGCGCCCCGGCTGAGGGACGCCGTGACCTGCGTGGTGCCCTGGCGTGCGGCGACCTGCGCGCGCCGCACGCTGCTCGCAATGCCCGCCTGCGCGCGGTTCAGGGTGGTGGCCAGTGCCTTCGGGTCCGGGGCGGGTGCGCGGCGCACCTGCGCGTCGAACGCATGCAACTGCTGTTCCAGGCTGCCCGCGAGGGCCGTGACGCTCCGCCCGATGGATGCCGATGCCCGCTGTGCCTGCGTGTTCAGTCCGGCGCGCTGCGCGCCCGCCTGGGCCGTGATGGCGGCCAGTTGTGCGCCCTGCACGCCGTCCAGGCTGCGCAGGGTCGCTGCCAGCTGGGCCTGTAGCGCGGCGCTCAGGCCCGCGTACGCCTGCGTGGCCTGCGCCCGCGCCTGCGTTTCCCGCGCCGTGAGGCGGCGCGTGCTGGCTGTCCGGTGCTCGCGCAGCAGCCGCTCGGTGTCCCGCAGGGCCAGGTCGATGTTCTTCAGGTCCTTCTCCAGCCCCCCGCCGGGACCGGTCAGGTGCTGCGCTTCCTCCTGTGCCTGTTCGCGGAAGCCCGGTGCGTACGCTGCGCCCACGTCCCGCGCCGCGCCCGCGCGGGCCTTCCAGCGGTTGTCGGTCAGCGGGCCGTCCAGCAGGCTGTCGTCCTGCCCGGTCACGTGCGACTCGTACGCGGCGGCCTGCGCCTCGGCGCGCGAGCGGGCCTGCGCGCCGACCTCATCCCCGGCCGCCAGGTACGCGGGGGTCATGCGGGCGTACTCGGCGCGCACCGCCTGCTTCTGCGTGGCCGCGTCGGTCCGGGCCGCCTGAAGGGCCTGCGCGTAGCTTTCCTGCACCCTCGCCCGGGCGGCCTGGGTGGCCTGCGGCAGGGCAGCGAGGGCCGCCGCGCGCCGGGTGGTCAGGCCCGCGCGCGTGGCAGCGACGCGGCTCAGGACGCGCGCCTTCTGAGCCGCCACACCGGCCCGCAGGACTCGCCCCTGAGCGGCCGCCGCCGCACCCACCTGCGCGCCCGCCCGCGCTGCCGCTGCCTGCACTGCCCGCTGCGACGCCTGCCCCTGCGCCCGCACGACCCCCACCTGCCGCGCGCCGCGCTGCACGAACGTCCGCGCCAGTGCACTCGACGCCCGCCGCTGCGCCGCGAGCTTCTTCTGCACGTGCGTGTACGGCACACCCGCCGCCCGCACCCGCTCGCGGCTGACTGGCAGCGCTGCGAACTGCGTGCCCTGCGGCACGCGCGCCGGAACCGCCCCCTTCGGGATGGGCAGCACGTTCAACCTGGCCGGAGGCGGAAGCTGCACCTCACGCGACCTGCCCCGCGAGGCCAGGGGCACCGCCGGTACCCTCACTTGCGGAGCCTGTGCGACTGGCGCCACCGGGGGTTTCAGCAGCCGTGTCGCCTGCTTCTGCGCCGCCGCGAACGCCTGCGCATGCCCGCCCAGCGCACGGGCTGCGCGGCGGCGTACGGTCCGGCGGGCCTGCACTGTCACCTGTGGTGGGCGCGCGGGCGGCAGCCTCGGCTCGGTCTTCACCTGATCCGCCTGAGCTGCCCCCGGGGGGGCCTGCCTGCGTTCCTTGAACATGCCGTCACTGTACCCGCCCAGATGACCCGGCGTCTCACTTTTGTCGCGGCGGTACGTTTGGGAGAACGTAGCGCGGCCCCCGCACACACTGGAACGGGGGCCGCGATGGGAAAAGCCGACACGGACTACTGTCTCCTCGCGGCCACCCGGACCCAGCGGCTCTGTCAGCCGTTCAACCGTAGTCCGTGTTACTCGAACTGTGCCAGAACGGCTTCCAGTCGCTCTTTCTGTGCGCTGAAGTCGGTCACGCGGCGCCGTTCTTCCTCGATGACCTCGGTGGGGGCGCGGGCGACGAAGCTCTCGTTGCCGAGTTTGTTCTGCGCCTGCTTGATCTGCTTGTCCAGTTCGGTCAGGCGTTTTTTCTGTTTGCCCAGCCAGTCGGCGATGTCCACGGTGCCTTCCAGCGGGGCGCGCAGGGTGACGCCCTGCTCGACGGCGCTGAGGGTGCGGCCTTCCAGAGTGGTGAGGGTGACGCGGGCGATGCTCTCGACCACGCGGGCGTTCTCCAGGACGGTGGGGGCGAGGTCGCCCTCGACGGCCATGTTCAGGCGTTCCTGGGGGGCCATGCCGAGTTCGTTCTTGAGGTTGCGGGCGGCGGCGACGGCGGCGCGCAGGGCGTCGAAGGCGCGGGTGGCTTCGGCGTCGTGCAGGGCGGCGTCGGGTTCGGGCCAGGTGTGGACGGCCAGCTGGCGGCGGTGGCCGAGCGCGGCGTACAGTTCGCTGGTGATGAACGGCATGATGGGGTGCAGCATCTTCAGGATGTGCTCCAGCGTGGCTTTCAGGGTGACCAGCGTGGACAGTTTGCCTTCACTCAGGGCGGGTTTGGCGGCCTCGATGTACCAGTCGCAGAATTCGTCCCAGGTGAACGAGTACAGCGTGCGGGTGGCGGCGCCGATGTCGAGGGCGTTCAGTTGCGCGGTGGCTTCGGCGGTCACGGCGTTCAGGCGGGACAGGATCCAGCGGTCGGCGAGGCTCAGGTCGGTGCGCTCACGCAGCATGGTCAGGGCGTCGCGGCTGCGGACGGGTTCGCCTGCGGTGTCGTCCAGGGCGCTCTGCACGTAGCGGATCAGGTCGGTGTCGCCCTCGGCGCCGCTGGTTTCCAGGTTGGGGAGGGCCTCGCCGAGGCGCAGGAGGGCGAAGCGGGCGGCGTTCCAGAGTTTGTTCGCGAAGTTGCGGCCCTGCTCGAAGCGGCGCGGGTCGTGGCGGATGTCCTGCCCGCCGGTCGAGAGGTACGCGAACGCGAAGCGGCTGGCGTCCACGCCGTACTGATCGAAGAGGTTCAGGGGGTCGATGCCGTTGCCCTTGCTCTTGGACATCTTCTGGCCCTTGGCGTCCAGGTACAGGCCGTGCAGCATGACGGTGCCGAAGGGGGCCTGTCCGGTCAGGCCGTAGGCGGCCATCTGCATGCGGGCCACCCAGAAGAACAGGATGTCGTAGCCGGTCACGAGGACCTGGGTGGGGTAGAACTTGCGGAAGTCCTCGCTGTCGGTGTCGGGCCAGCCGAGGGTGCTGAACGGCCAGAGGTTGCTGGAGAACCACGTGTCGAACACGTCGGGGTCGCGGCGCAGGTTCAGGTGCGCGTAGCGGGGGTCCCTGTCGCAGTCCAGGTCGGGGTTCTCGGGGTCCGGGACGTAGATGTTGCCGTCCTCGTCGTACCACGCGGGGATCTGGTGGCCCCACCACAGCTGGCGGCTGATGTTCCAGTCGCGGATGTTCTCCAGCCAGTCGCGGTTCACCTTGCCGTAGCGGTCGGGGACCAGCGTCATGTCGCCGCTTTCCAGTCCGGCCAGGACCTGCTCGGCGAAGGGTCTGGTTTTCACGTACCACTGCTCGCTGATGATCGGTTCGACCGGCACCTTGGTGCGTTCGCTCAGGCCGATGGCGGTGTCGTGGTCCTTCTCCTCGATCAGGTCGCCGCTCTCGGTGAGGGCTTTCACGACGGCCTTGCGGGCCGCGAAGCGTTCCAGGCCCCGGAAGGCTTCGGGCACGAGGTCGCCCGTCAGGTTGCCGTGCAGGTCGATCACGCTGGGCCGGCTCAACCCGTGGCGTTCCCCGACCTCGAAGTCGGTGGGGTCGTGCGCGGGCGTGATCTTCAGGGCACCCACCCCGAACTCCATCTCGACCGCCTCGTCGGCGATGATCGGCACCCAGCGGTCGGTCAGGGGAATGCGGGCCTCCTGCCCCACCAGATGCGCGAAGCGGGGGTCGGTGGGGTGAACGGCAATCGCCTGATCCGCGAAGATCGTCTCGGGGCGCACGGTGGCAATGCGGATCTCGCCGGGTTCGCCGTTGCTGGCCGCTGCCTGCGGGTCGCGCAGTTTGTACGACAGGGTCGTCATCTTGCCCTTGCGGACCTCGCGGTCGATTTCCAGTTCCGAGAGGGTTGTCTGCGCGGCCACGTCCCAGTTCACGATGCGCTCGCCCCGGTACGCGAGGCCGTCGTGGTACAGCCGCACGAACTGGTGGCGCACGGCGCGGCTCAGGCCCTCGTCCATGGTGAAGCGCTCGCGGGTCCAGTCGGCGCTGACGCCCAGGCGCGAGAGCTGGTTCAGGATCATCCCGCCGGACTCGGCCTTCCAGTCCCAGACGCGCTTCAGGAACTCCTCGCGGCCCAGGTCGTGACGGCTCACGCCCTGATCGCGCAGTTGCCGCTCCACGACCACCTGCGTGCTGATGCCCGCGTGGTCCATGCCCGGCAGGTACAGCGCCTCGAAGCCCGCCATGCGCTTGAAGCGGATCAGCGTGTCGATCAGGGTGTTGTCCAGCGCGTGCCCCAGGTGCAGGTTGCCGGTCACGTTGGGCGGCGGGATCACGATGGTGAACGGCGGCTTGCCGCTCGTGGCGTCGGCGCGGAACGGTTCGCTGCGCCACTTGGCGGCCCAGGCGGGCTCGATGGCCTGCGGATCGAAGGCCCTGGCCAGCGTGCTGGCGTCGTTCTCGGGCGTCTGGTCGGGGGTGGTGTCCAGATCAGCCGTGTGGTCGGGGGTGTGGTCAGTCATGGGTGGTTCTCCTTGAAACGGGGGGCGGTCAGGGGCGGCCGGTCGGGCGCCAGTCGGCAGTCAATTCGGCAGGATGACAGATTCCGCGCCGTCCGGGGAGGCGCAGGAGGGGGCGGGGCGCAGGGCCGCGTGCGCCCACGGCAGGGCGGCGTCCATCTCCCAGTCCAGCACGGGCGCGTGCAGGGCGGCCCAGCGGAACGCGAACCGCTCGCCGTCCGCGTCGCGCTCCCAGGTGTGGGGCAGGTCGTGCGGGGCGCGCAGCAGGAACGCGTGGCAGACCTGCCGCGTGAACCGCTGCGGCAGGTGCGCCTCCCACAGGTACGAGGTCAGGAACTCCGGGTCTTCGAGGTTCAGGCCGGACTCCTCGCGCAGTTCACGCACGGCGGCCTGCGCCGGCGTCTCGCCGGGTTCCACGCCGCCCGCCGGGAGTTGCACGCCGCTGTCGTCCGGCACGTGATCGAACACCAGCAGTTCCGGGTTGACCTCGCCGCGCACCACGAAGCACACGACCTTCTCGCGCAGGCCGCGTGCGGCGGCGGCGGCGCGGGCAACTGGCTGGGTTGGGTAGAACGTGACCATACGAGAACGCACCTCCGGTGGGAACGAGGCGGCGGGAATCAGAAAAACGTCCCGTCCTCCGGGCCTCTGCTGAACAGGCCTCCTGCGGACGAGACGTCAAGTGACCGTCCCGCGGTACCACCGCTGTTCCCCGCTGCGGGCGGGGCGCTCGTCGCGCTGTGTCGGGCGCACCCGGACGGATCTACTCTCCCCCGGCGTGGGGGATTTCTGCCGACCTGCTCGCGGGCGACGTTCGCCGGGTGCCTCCCGCGCCGCCCTCTCAGTCACGGGGCGGGCTTCCTGTGGGCGCGTTCCGCGGGTACTCTTCCCGGTCACTGCCCACGCAGTATAGGGCGGCCGGGGGGGCCGGCGCATCTGCCAGAGGGCGCATGGTCCTCCCGGCCAGGTAGCCCGCATGATGGGCCGATGCCGGAATCGAGTGACCCCGACGCCCTGCGCCCGTTCACGCTGTACCACCGGGCGGTGCGGGACGTGCGCGGCGACGCCCTGCGGCCGCTGAATGTCCTGCGCGAGCTTCACCCGGACGTGTACGCCCGTGAGGCCGCCAAGTACGTGGGCCGCGAGGCCCTGATGCAGGAGCGCGTGGAGCGGCTGGACTGCCTGTGGAATGACGCGCTGTTCTTCTCCCCGGTGCATCCGGGGCCGCTGCTGAACGCCGTACGGGCCGCCGGGCTCGAGGTGCCGCCCGTGCGGTTCTGGACGCTGAGCGCGGCCGATCTGGACCCGGCGCGGGCCTGCGTGCATCTGCCCCGGCCCTGGCCGGGAGGGGTGAAGCCGGACCACGACCCGGCCAACGAGCGGCCCCTGGACGCCCGGACGCTGCGGGCCGTCAGCGTGCCCCCGGCCGGGACGCTGGCGCGCCTGCACGCCCTGCCGGCCGGCGCGCCGCTGATCCTGTGGATGGACGTTCCGCACGTGCTGTACCGGGGGTCCGTGCCGCTGGCGGCGTTGGGTGAACTGCGCGCCTGACGCTCAGGGGCCGGTGGGGGCCTGGGGGTCTTCGGGGTCGGGTTCCACGACCTCGTAGCGGTACAGCAGGGGTTTTTTCAGCAGGCCACGTGACACGCTGACGGTCGCGTGGCGGTACGGGACACCCGTGACGGGCGTTCCGGCCGCGAATTCCTGCGTGTGCGCGCCGACCTGCGCCGCCCGGTCGCCCAGGTTCAGGTGGCCGCTGGCGCGTTCGAGTACGTCGTAGGGGTGTTCGATCAGGACCGTGAGTTTCACGGGTTGCCCGGCGAGGCTGCGCAGTGGGTTGGCGGCGTGGCCGAAGGTGGTGCGGACCGGTTCGGCCACGCGTTCGCGGGTGACTTTCAGGCTCAGGGCGTACTCGCCGACCGGGAAGATCACCTCGCGGATCAGGGTCACGCCGTCGCCTTCGGCCTCGCGGAAGGCGGCCAGGAGGGACTCGCGGCGGTTACGCAGCAGCGTGACGGGCGTGGCGTTGCCGTGCCCCATGGGGAAGTCGCCGCGCGTGATGAACCGCTCGGCGTGCAGCAGGGTGTCCTCGCGGGTGCGGAAGGTGCGCTGCATGACGCTCTGGTGCGGTTGCCACTGTCCGGCCGAGTTACGTTCGAGCCAGTCGGCCCACAGTTCGAAGTGATCCTGGAAACGCCAGCTGGGGTGGGTGGGCAGCGCGGCCGTCTGCTCGGCCAGTCCGTGGTCGGGTCGGGTGTGGTCGGGGCGGCCGTACTCCGTGCGGGTGTCGCGGTCCGGGGTGCGGCCTGTGCTGTTCGTTCGCGTGATCGCGCTCATTCGTCCTCCGCTGCGTTCATCATGCCTGACCGGAAGTCACTTTTGTTCAGATCGTGAGATTTTCGGCAAAAGCCCCCCTGGCCGGTCGGGTGGGAACGGGGGCCGCGCAGGGGTGCGGGGCAGCGGCGGCAGTGTCCCTGTCGGGGCGCACGGTTCACGGCCGGGGTCGGTGCGCCAGATCAATCGGAGCGAAACAAACGGCAGTCCGTGTCAGACCAGTTCGATCAGTTCGGCCATCAGGAAGGGCCGCAGGGTTTCCAGGGCGGCGCGTGGGGGTTCCGGGGCGCGTTCCAGCAGGGCGCGGATGCTGGGACTGTCGGGAATCAGGTGCAGCATGCGGTACTGGCCGCGCGTGACGGGTTGCGCCTCGTTCCAGCGGGCCGTGAAACGCAGGCGCTGATTCCAGTCGGGAAAGGCGCGCAGCAGGGGCGTCCAGGCCTCGCTGTCTTCCAGCATGCGGCGCAGGGCCGAGTCGCGGCGCAGGCTCAGGGTGCGCTGTTCGGAGTGCTGGTCGGCCTCGAAGGTGAAGGTCCCGCCGTCCAGGCTGGACAGGCATTGCAGGGCGGCGTCGCCGCGCAGGCGGCCCACCTCGGCGTGGGTGATCTCGCCCCGGTCGATCCACAGTTGCCCGCCGCGGATGTGTTCGACGCTCAGGCGGCCGGACCGTCCGCTGGCCAGGAACATCTGCATCACGGACAGAAACGGGAACACGCTCAGGTCGCCACGCACCATATGCACCGGAGTTTAGCGCAGTGGGGCGGCCGGGGTTCGTCTGCCCCCACCGGGCGGCCACAGGTGCGGCGCGCGCGGGGGCCGCCGCGTGCCACTATCCGGGTATGACCGACCCTGCTGCCCATGACGCCTCCGGGCGCGCGTTCGAGACGCTGCTGTCCCTGTGCGCCGCCGACGCGCTGGGCGCCGCGACGGAATTCAAGTCCGAGGCGTCCATCCGCGCGCAGTACGGCGAGCGGATCGTCACGTACCAGCCGGGCAGCGTGTTCGGGTTCGCGCCGGGCGAGGCGACCGACGACAGTCAGATGGTGGCCGCGACCCTGCTGGGCTACCGCGCGGCCGGGCCGGATGCACCGGAGGACGCGCGTCACCTGGCGGTACTCTCGGCGCTGCGGGACTGGCTGGGGGCGGCGCCGCCGGACGTGGGCGGCCTGACCCGCCGGGCGCTACAGATCACGGCGCGGCAGCCGGAGCGGCTGGACGGGGGCGCGCTGGCGTGGCAGGAGAGCGGCCTGAACGGCGCCGGGAACGGCGGCCTGATGAGAATCGCGGCGCCGTTCCTGGCGGGGTTCCGGGGTGAGGCGCTGGCGCGCGAGTCGGCGGTGGTGACGGCGCTCACGCACGCCGATCCGCGCTGCGTGCACGCCTCAGTGTTCCTGACGGCGTTCATGGAGGCGCTGGCAGCCAGTCGTCTGGCAGCCAGTCGTTACGAGGCGGCGGCGGACGCGGCGCTGCGCGTCATGGAGCGGTTCGATGCGCGTCTGGCCCTGGTGGAGGCCGGGGTGCTGGGCGTGGACTCGCAGTCGGCGCACGCGGCGTTCCGTGAGCGGGACCGGGCGGCGCGCGGCGAGGTGCGCTCGCGGGTGCGGGCGGGACTGGCGGGGCACCTGACCTCGCAGAGCGGGTTCGTGCTGGACACCCTGGAGGCGGCCGTGGCGCACGCGCGCAGCGCGGACTGGCTGGCCTGCGTGGAACCGGCGGCGCTGCTGGGCGACGACAGCGACACGGTCGCGTGCGTGGTGGGCGCCCTGATCGGCGCGCGCGGCCTGCGCGTCCCGCCGGACCTGCGCCCCGCGCTGCGCCTGGGGCACTCCTGGCCCGGCTGGGAACGGGACTGGCCGTGCGTGGATCACCTGGGCGCCCTGCTGCCCTGACGTGCGGCGGTCCTGACGTGCGGCGGTCCTGTCGCCCGGCACCCCTGTTCAGGACCGGGGCGGGTGGTGTATACTTCCAGGGTTGCCCGCTACGCACACCCACCCCCGGTGGCAGACGTGGCGGAGGAGGCACCCATGCAGAAAGATATTCACCCGAAAGCCGTTCCTTGCAAGATCATCTACCAGGGCAAAGTCATCATGGAGACCCTGAGCACCAAACCCGAGATCCACGTGGATGTCTGGAGCGGCGTGCACCCCTTCTGGACCGGCGAGGAGCGCTTCCTCGACACCGAAGGCCGCGTTGACAAGTTCAACAAGCGCTTCGGCGACAGCTACCGCACCAAGAAGAAGTAAGGCCCCGTTCAGGCCTGCGCCCCCGGTCCACGTGGCCGGGGGCGCCTTGCTGCTCTGCATCATCGCTGCTCTCCCTCGTCAACCCCGGCACGCCTCCGCCCGGCGGGGTCCGGTGATGCTCTATGCTCGCGCGTGTGTTGAAGTCCCCTTACCACGGCGGTCACCTGGAGGTCATTGTCGGACCGATGTTCAGCGGCAAGAGCGAGGAACTGATCCGCCGCGTGACCCGCTCGGTGATCGCGCGGCAGAACGTGCAGGTGTTCAAACCCGCCCTGGACGACCGGTACCACGATTCCGCCGTGGCGAGTCACGCGGGCCGCAGTGTCAGCGCGGTCGCGGTGCGCGGCGCGGCCGAGATCCGCGCGCACCTGAGCGGCGAGGGCACCCTGCTCAGCGCGGGCGCGGCGGACCTGCCGGACGTGGTCGGGATCGACGAGGTGCAGTTTCTGGACCCGGCGCTGGTGCCGCTGGTGCTGGAACTTGCCGATGCGGGCGTGCGCGTGATCCTGGCCGGACTGGACCTGGATTTCCGCGCCGAGCCGTTCGGGTTCATGCCGGAACTGCTGGCCCGCGCGGAGACCGTGGAGAAACTCACGGCGATCTGCACGGTGTGCGGCGCGCCCGCCACGCGCTCGCAACGCCTGATCGGCGGGCAACCGGCCCGCTTTGACGATCCGGTGGTGCTGGTGGGCGCGCAGGAAAGTTACGAGGCGCGTTGCCGGGTGCATCACGTGGTCCGGCCGCCGTCCGGGGCCGCCTGACTTCGGGTAGACTGCCGGGGACCGCTTCATGTCGAAGGCTGTTGACCCTCCTTCTGTCCGTATGGCTGCTCCCCCGGTGAAGGCCGGGCGTGCGCGGCGCCGGTCACTGCGGTTCACGCGGCGCCGGTTCTGGCGGCACCGTGCCTGTACGATCTGTTCTGTGTCCGGGCCGACATGTGGGTCGGCCGGTGGTCCGAGTGGGCTGTTGCCCGGTTGTGTATGGGGTTCCCTTGCTGAAACTGTTCCGCCGCTCTGCTCCTGAAATCCTGCCTGAACCGGCGTCCTGGAATGCCGGGCAGCGCCGCATGTTCATGGCGCTGGTGTGGCTCTCGTGCCTGGCGTGCGCCGCCGCGCTGGCCGCGCAGGCGCCCCGCTTCGATCCGCTGGACGTGTGGGCGCTGCCGCTGCTGTCGCTGGTCATGCTGACCCTGCAACTGCTGCTGGGCGCGGGGCGCATCTCGTTGCAGGTGGCGGTGATGGGCGCGTTTGCCGGGGCGGCCACGTACGTGCTGCTGGCCCTGAACCATCAGTTTCAGGTGATGCCGCGCACGTCCTGGACGCTGATGGAGAACACGTACTGGTTCGCGGTGCTGTACGCGGCGGCGTTCCTGGTGTTCCCGCCCCGGCAGGCGCTGCGGCTGGCGGCGGCGCTGCTGGTGCTGTCCGCGTGCATCTGCGCGTACCACCTGACCTTCACGGTCTCTCCCCTGACCCGCACGCACCTGACCGGCGCGTCGGTGCAGTTCCTGCTGATGGGCGCGGTCATGACGGTCATGCAGACCACGCTGGGCACGCAGCGCATGCAACTGCTGGCCGCGCGGGCCGCCGCGTACACCGACACCCTGACCGGACTGGCCAACCGCCGCGCCGCCGAGGAACGCCTGAGCGACCTGACCCGCCAGGGTGAGACGTACACGCTGGTGCTGTTCGACCTGGATCACTTCAAGCGTGTGAACGACATGCACGGGCACGCCACGGGCGACCTGGTGCTGCGCGGCGTGGCGCAGGTGGCGCTGGGGCACCTGCCGCAGGGGGGGGTGGCGGCCCGCTGGGGTGGCGAGGAGTTCCTGCTGATCCTGCCCGAACAGCGTGACCGGCAGGTGCGTTCGCTGCTGGACGCCATGCGCCTGGAACTGCGGCACCAGCGGCACGGGAACGTGAGTGGCGTGACCGCCTGTTTCGGCGTGGCGACCGCGCACGCGGGCGAGGACCCGGAGCGGGTACTGGCGCGCGCCGACGCCGCCATGTACACCGTCAAGCAGCAGGGCCGGAACGACGTGCACCTGGCGGACCTGCGCCGCACGCAGATGGGCTGAGCGCCCCGCCGCCCCCGGCGCCCTGACCCCGGCGGGGGCGGCGGGGTGCGGTGTGGGGTTTTTTCATGCGCGCTGCACTATCATGGGCGGCATGGCGTATACCATTCTCGTCGCAGACGACGAACCGGCCATCCGGACCATGCTGGAGGTCATTCTGTCGGCGGACGGGCACGACATCGTGGCTGTTTCTGACGGCAAGACGGCGCTGGATTACCTGCGTGAACACACTCCGGACGCGATGCTGCTGGACGTGAAAATGCCGCACATGGACGGGTTCGAGATCTGCTCGCGCGTCAAGCGTATCAAGCGGCTGCGGGACACGCCGGTGCTGCTGCTCACGGGTTTCGACGACGATCAGACGCGTGACCACGCCAAACTGGTCGGCGCGGACGACATCGTGTACAAGCCGCTGTCGGGCAAGAACCTGCGTGGCCGCGTGAACCAGTTGATCGAGGCCCGCCGCCGTTGACCCTGCCTTCCTCCCGTTCGGGGTCCGGTGTCTGCCGGGCCCTGCAACGCTGTTCACGCCGCTCAGGGCCGCGCCCTGACGTGTTCCCGGTGACCTCATGATCTTCTTCCGCCGTTTCCTTACCTTCCTCACGTCGTTCGTGCTGGCCGCGCTGGTTGCCGGTGTGGGCGTGGCGGCCACGTACGGCCTGAAATGGACCCGTGAACTGCCGGACTACCGCGAACTGGACAACCTGACCCGCTCGCTGGGCGCCGAGACGAAGGTGTTCGCGCGGGACAACACGCCGCTGGGCACCCTGATTCCCCGCGTGGGCGATCAGGCGATCAGCCGCACCATCGTGAACCTGAACGAGATCAGTCCGTTCATGGTGGCGGCGCTCGTCAGTAACGAGGACCGCCGGTTCTTCGAGCATTACGGCCTGGACCCCTACGGCCTGGGACGGCAGTTCCAGCGGGCTGCGCGCGGCGACTCCGTGCAGGGGGGCAGCACCCTGACCAACCAGCTGATCAAGAACACCCTGCTGCTCGACGAGTACCAGCAGGCCCGCACGCCGGACCGCAAGTTCAAGGAATGGATGCTGAGCGTGCAGGTCGAGCGGTCCTTCACCAAGGAGGAGATCCTCCAGAACTACCTGAACGCCATCTACTGGGGGGACGGCGGGCCGGTCGAACTGTACGGCATCTACGCGGCGTCCCAGGCGTACTTCCGGACCACGCCGAAGAACCTGACGCTGGCGCAGAGCGCGTACCTGACCGTGCTGGTGCCCAGCGCCGGACGGTACTTCGACTACAAGGCGGCCCGCCCGCTGATGCGTGTCCTGCTGACCCGCATGGTCGAGGACCAGTGGATCACGCAGGCGCAGATGGACGCCGCCTGGAAGGAAAACCTGCAACCGCGCGGCTGGAAGGTCACGTACAACGCCGCCGGGGACATCACCAGCGCCAGGCTGGTGGACCGCACGCAGAAGGAACTGAAGGCCGTGACGACCGTGCGCGCCCCGCACTTCATGCGGCAGGTGGAGAACGAACTGGTGCGCCGTTTCGGCCGCGAGAAGGTGTACGGCTCGGGCGGTCTGCGCGTGTACACCACGCTGGACCCCAAGGTGCAGAACGCCGCAGAGACCGCCAGCCGCGAGGCGACCGGCCTGCCGCCCGGCGCGACCCTGGCCGCCACGATCCTCAACCCGTACACCGGCGAGGTGCTGGGCATGATCGGGCAGAAGTTGCAGGGCAGCGCCCCGCCCGCCGACTGGAACAACGCCGCGCAGGGCCAGCGGCAGATCGGTTCGACCATCAAACCGCTGCTGTACACCACGGCCCTGTCGACCGGGCTGGACCAGACGCACCGCGAGGAGGACCGGCCCATCACCTTCCCCTGCACCGGCTGCAAGGACGGCGTGTACGCCCCGCAGAACTTCGAGGGCGCCACCACGTACCGCGACATGACCATCCGCGAGGCGCTGGACCGCTCGCTGAACCTCGTGACGGTGCGACTGGCCGACCGGATCGGGCTACAGACCTTCTTCGGGAAGATCCGCGAACTGGGCGTCGCCCCGAACGACGGGACCGGACTGGCCGCCGCGCTGGGCGCCGTGGAAACCACACCGATCAAGATGGCGGCCGCGTACGCGCCCTTCGTGAACGGCGGCCTGTACCGCGCGCCCCGCTACCTGAACAAGGTCACGACCGCGCGCGGCGAGATCCTGTACGACGCCAGCAGCGAACCCGTGCGGCCCGCGCGCGTCTGGACGCCTCAGATCGCGTGGCTGGGCCTGGACATGATCCGGGGCGTCGTGAACGACATGAACGAAAGCCAGGGCGGCCTGGCCACCCGCGCCCGCTTCGGCGAGTGGCCGGTCGCCGGGAAGACCGGCACGAGTAACGGCCCCAAGGACTTCTGGTTCGTGGGCACCACCCCGCTGTACACCGGGTCCGTGTGGGTCGGCCGGCAGCAGGGCGGCGAGATGCCCATCAACTACTACTCGGGGTACGTGAGCGCCCCGATCTGGCGGCGCATGATGGAACTCGCGCACGCCGGGCAGCCCGTGCGGCAGTTCAGTGAACCGCCGGGCATTCAGTACGTGGACGCCCCGGACCCGCAGTTCCTGCCGGGCGTGAAGGTCGCCATGCTGGACCCCCAGTACCGGGACGCGGCGAACACAGACCTGCAGACCGACGCCCCCGCCCCGGTGCAGTACCGCGAGACGGGACTGGCGACCGGCAGCGACCCGCGCACCGTGATGGTCAGCCTGGACCGCGTCACCAACCGACTGGCGACCGAGTTCACGCCGCCCGAGAACATCGTGCAGCGCCGCATCGAGATCGAGGCGTTGCCCGCCTACGCGCCGGACCCCTCCCCCGCCCCGCTGAAGGACGAGCAGCCCGACCCGGCCGCACTGAAGGCCGCCAGGGCGCAGGGTGGCGCCCCAGCCAGCATTCCGGTCACCCCGGACGCCGCGCCCACCCCTGCCTCCGGGGCTGCGCAGCCCGCCACCCCCTGATACGGACTCCGCTTGAATGGGCTGCAAGGACCGCCGGGTCCGAGCAGAGCGAGCAGGAGCCGGGCGGGTTCCGGACGTGGAGTTGACAGATTGGTGGTGTTCCGATCTGTTCACGAAACAAACGGCAGTCCGTATGAAGCTGGCGTCACCGGTTCCCATGAAGGCCCGCTGCACGGTTCGCGGCGGGCCTTCTCATGCGGCCGTCACGCGCGGCGCCGTCCGGGCGCGGCATGATGACGGGCATGAACCGGATTCAAGTCACCTCGGCCCGGCCTGAACCGGTTTTGCCAGCGACCGGGCCGGAACCCGTGCTGCTCCCACCCACATCCGCCTGGACCCGGCAGTCCTTGCCGCCCATTCAATCGGAGTCCGCATGAGGCTGCGCCGCGCGCCGCTGATGTCGTTGCTGCTGGCGCTGGGCGTGTCGTCTGCGGACGCCCGCGTGCGCCTGGGCGAGGTGCTGCCCGCGCATCCGTGGCAGTCGGCGGCGCGTGAGGTGGTGGTCGTGTACAGCCATGACTGCGGCGACCTGGGGCCGCTGTGGCAGGCGGTGCTGGACAGCGGTCTGCCGGTGCGGGCCGTGAACGCCGAGGGCGTGACCTCGCCCGCGCCGGGTGGCCTGAGTGCGTGGCAGGGCGAGGCCGCCACCCGTTTCTCGCGTGACCTGAAGGTCAGTGCGTACCCGACGGTGCTGCTGGTGCAGGAGGGACGGATTCTGAACGCCTGGGAGGGCGACTTCAGCGGCACGCTGGAATAACCCGGCGGGCCTGACGCTGCGGCCGCCGGGACGCCCGCCCCCGTGCGGGTGGGCGCGGCCCGCTAGACTGCGCGCATGAGTGTATCGGCGAGCTCTCCGACCCTGATCCTGGCGTTCGCGGCGGGACTGGTGTCTTTCCTGAGCCCGTGCGTGCTGCCGCTGGTGCCCAGTTACCTGGGTGTGATCGGCGGGGCGCGCGCGCCACTGTCGCGGGCGCTGGGGTTCATCCTGGGCTTCGGGCTGGTGTTCATGGCGCTGGGCGCGACGGCCAGCAGCCTGGGCAGTCTGGTCTCGGCGCACAAGGCGGTGCTGGCGCAGGTGTCGGCGGTACTGATCGTCTTCTTCGGGCTGGTGATGCTGGACCTGATCCGCCTGCCGCTGCTGATGCGCGACACCCGCGCCCTGGCCGACGCCGGCGGGTACGGCCCGGTGGCGCTGGGCGCGGCGTTCGCGTTCGGGTGGTCGCCGTGCCTGGGTCCGGCGCTGGGCAGCATCCTGGGACTGGCGGCCAGCACGGCCAGCCTGGGCAGCGGCGTGGTGCTGCTGGCGGCGTACACGCTGGGGCTGGCCGTGCCGTTCCTGCTGGCCGCGCTGCTGTGGCACCGGCTGAACCTGCGCCGCCTGAACCGTTTCTCGGGCATCTTCGAGCGGGTGGGCGGCGGCCTGCTGGTGGTGGTGGGGATCATGATGCTGACCGGGCAGTTCACGCGGCTGGCGACGTTCTTCTATCAGGTGATGCCCGCCTGGATGCGCGTCTGACAGGGCTTGACCCCGCCCGGGTGGTCGCGGGGCCGGAGTTCGCGCTGCAACTGCGGGGCGTGTGGCTGCGGCTGGGCCGCGAGGTGATCCTGCGCGGCGTGACGCTGGACGTTCCGGCCGGGCAGGGCGTGACGCTGCTGGGCGAGAACGGCGCCGGGAAGACCACGCTGCTGCGGCTGTTCGGGGCGGGCCTGAAACCCACGCGCGGCGAGGGTCGCGTGCTGGGCTTCGACCTGCGCGACGGCCGTTCGGTGCGCGAGTGCGTGCACCTGATGCCGGTGGACGGCGGCCTGTACCCGGACCTGACCTGCGAGGAGAACCTGAATTTCGCGCTGACCATGCACGGCCAGACGGGTGACGTGGCGGCGGCCCTGCGGCGCGTGGACCTGCACGGGGCCGCCACGCGCCGCGCGCGGTTCCTGTCGGCGGGCATGCGCAAGCGGCTGGCCCTGACGCGCGCGCACCTGCTGGCGCGGCCGGTCACGCTGGTCGACGAGCCGTTCGCGAACCTAGACGACGCCGGGCGGCAGCTGGTGCTGAACCTGCTGGGCGAACTGCACGGCGCGGGCGGCACGCTGGTCGTCGCGGCGCACGAGCCGGAACTGGCGCGGCAGGTCGCACCCCGCGCGCTACGCCTGTCGGGCGGGGTGCTGGCCGAGGCTCCGGCGGTGGGCGCGTGAGCCGCGACGGGGGGCTGCGCACGGGGCTGCGGGTCGTGCGGGCGGTCGCGGCCAAGGACCTGCGCGTGGCGGGCCGCACCCGCGACACGCTGCTCGCCACGGCCTTCTTCGCCGGGCTGGTCCTGCTGGTTCTGGGGCTGGCGCTGAGCGGCACGGCCCGCAGTGACGCGCAGTCGGCGGCGCTGGCGGCCGGGTCCATCTGGACGGCGCTGGCACTGGCGGCCGCCGTGGGCGCGCAGCGGGCCTTCGCGCAGGAGCAGGAGGCGGGCGCGCTGGAGCAACTGCTGCTGTACCCCGGTCCGCACGGGGCGCTGTACTTGGGCAAACTGCTGGGCGTGCTGGGACCGCTGCTGCTGGTCGCGGCGTTCACGGTTCCGGCGGGACTGGTGCTGTTCAGCGCCGCCGAGACCGGGCGGAGCGTGCCCTGGGCCGGGCTGGTCCTGACGACCGTGCTGGGCGTGCTGGGCTTCGCGGCCGGAACGACCTTCTACGGCAGCGTGACCGTCAGCCTGCGCGCCCGCGAGGCGCTGCTGCCCGCCCTGGCCTTCCCGATCCTGGTGCCGGCCGTGATCGCCACCGTGAAGGCCACCACGCTGCTGCTCTCGGGCGTCTGGAACGCCGAGGTAAGTACGTGGCTGACCTTCCTGGCGGTGTTCGACGTGGCGACCATCATCCTGGCCACCCTGCTGTTCCCGTACGCCGCCGAGGGGTAAGGGCCGGGAGTCGCGGGCGGCGGAAGGTCAGTCGCGGGCGACGAGCACCACGGCGCACCCGTCGGAGTCGGCGGTGGTCTCGGTGGGCGTGTCGATGATGGCCTGAAGGTCGAAGTAGCCTTTCTTGTGGAACACGCTGCTGCGGTCCAGCGCGGCGGCGAGGCTCTCGCGGGCGACCATATAATTGTTGAAGACCTGCGTGCCGGCGCCCGCAGGGGTCGCACCGGTCTGGTCGGGCCGGTGGTCGGCGCCGTTGAAGGCGCCCGTGAACACGAAACTGCTCCCCACGCGGTACGGGCCGAAGGTCACGCCGTGGTGGTTGTACGCGCCGGGCGGGCCGTCACTGTAGGCCTGTCCGGGCGTGGCGGGATGCTGGGCGCGCAGTTCGCCGTTCAGCATCGCGTGGTACCCGCCCGGCCCACTCCCGAAACCGCCCGTGGGGGTGAATCCGGCGGCGGCCAGCGCGGCGTTCATGCGCGCGGTCGCCTGTTCGGGCGTGCGGGCGAAGCGGTCGATCAGGATCAGGTTGATGGGTTCGCGCAGCGTGCGGCCCCGGTACGGTTCGCCGTTCCACACGGCGCGCGTCAGGGGTGCGCCGGGGCTGCCGGTCAGCAGCCACAGGCCCAGGTCGCCCACGTCCGGCACGTCCCGGAACACGTCGCCGGGGCCGGGCTGGAAGGTCACGGTCTGCGGCGCGGCGGCCCCGCCCGGCCCAACCAGCAGGCAGGCTGCCAGCAGGCGGGCGGGCAGGCGGCGGGCATGGGCAGGGGCAGGCTGGGTCATGGGAAGTCCTCGGAGATAGAGCGCGGGCGGGGCGTGCCCTGTACGGTTCAGGATACTGCCGGTGGGTGCGGGGCGGGTGTGGGCGCGCGGGGACACTCGCACTTGCCCGCGTGGGCGCGTGGGCGCGATGCTGCGGGCATTCGGTTGGAATGCCCGGCGCGGTGACCGTCACGGTCCCGACTCACGTCCGGGGTTCAGAATGGGGAGCGACATGAAGAGAGACCTCACGACAACACTGCTGGGCGGCGCGACGGTGGTCACGCTGCTGATCGCGGTCGGACTGGGCCTGAGTGCGCCGCTGGACATCAATCAGGGGTCGCTGGTGCGGCTGATGTTCGTGCACGTGCCCAGCGCGTGGCTGAGTTACCTCGCGTACGGCGGCACGGGCCTGTTCGGGCTGCTGTACCTCCTGCAGCGTCAGCGCCGCTGGGACCGGCTGGCGATGGCCAGCGCCGAGATCGGGGTGCTGTTCACGGTGGTGACCATCGTGGGTGGGATGCTGTGGGCCAAACCGACCTGGGGCACGTACTGGGTGTGGGACGCGCGCCTGACGACCACCGCGCTGAGCATCGTGGTGTACGGCGGGTACCTGCTGATCCGCACGCTGATCGACGACCCGGAACGCCGGGCGCGGGTGTCGGCGGTGGTGGGCATCGTGGGGACGCTGTACGTGCCCGTGAACTACATGGCGGTCGAGTGGTGGCGCGGCGTGCACCAGACGCAGACGCTGAAACTGCTGGGCAAGATGCGCTTCGACGCGGCGCCCATCTACGGCTGGGTGCTGCTGGTGGCGGTCGTGGCCTTCACGTTCCTGTACCTGTACATGCTGCGGGTGCGTGGCACGCTGGCCGCCCGTGAGGAAGCCCGTGAGGAACGCGAACTGATGAACGAACTGGGCGCGGCGCAACCCCGCGCGGAGGTGGCCCGTGGATAAGTACACCGCGTACGTGGTGATCGTGTACGTCGTGACGTTCGTGCTGCTGGTCGGGTACCTCGCGTGGATCTGGCTGCGGCTGCGCGCCGTGCGGAACGAAGCGGCAGACGGAGCGCCGCAATGAGCGATCCCTCCTCTGTCCCGCCGCCCACCCCGCTGGGGCAGGCGCGGCGGCGGCGGCGCAGTCCGTGGCCCGCCGTGCTGGGCGTGACCGCGCTGGTGGGCCTGACGGGCTTCATCGCCTTCGGGAACCTGAACCGCTCGCTGGAGTACTTCGTGACGCCCACCGAGTACCAGCAGCAGCAGGCGCAGCTTCAGGGCCGCGCCATCCGCATCGGCGGGCTGGTCCGGGACGTGCAGTACGACCCGCAGTCCCTGAACCTCCGCTTTGTCGTCTCGGACGGCGGGGCCAGCTTCCCCGTGCAGTACCAGGGGGCCGTCAGCGACCTGTTCAAGGAGAATCAGGGCGTGGTCGTGCGCGGCGAGTTCCAGGGAGACACCTTCCACGCCTCGGACCTCGTGGTGAAGCACAGCGAGGAGTACAACGTGCCCAAAACGCAGGCGGAACTCAAGGACATGCTGAACACCACCGAGTGACCGCGCCCACCCCGTCCGTTCCTGGCCGCGCAGGGCCTGTCCCGTACCGGGCGGCCGCGCTGGCCCTGCACGGCCCACCGCACGGCCCACCACAGAGGTAACCCGTTGTGAATCTGCTGAACCTGATCTCGTTCTCCTCCAGTCCGCTGGGCGCCCTTGGGCAACTGAGCCTGCTGGGCGCACTGGCCTTCAGCGTGGCGGGGCTGCTGCTGTCGGTACTGGGCGGCCTGCGCGGCGACGCCCGCGTGACCGAGGCGGCCCGCCGCGCCACCTGGGCCGTGTTCGCGCTGCTGAGTCTGGGCACCCTGATCCTGATGACGGCGCTGCTGCGTGACGATTTCACGGTGCGGTTCGTGGCCGAGCATTCCATGCGGGCCTCCCCGACCTGGGTGAAGGTCACGGCGCTGTGGGGCGCGCTGGAGGGCAGCATCCTGCTGTGGGCGTGGCTGCTGGGCGGCTTCACGTTCATCCTGAGCCTCACGCTGCGCCGCGACGCGCTGCGGCCCTGGGCGCTGGGCGCGATGTTCGTGAGCCTGCTGTTCTTCGTGGGCGTGGTCGCCACGGTCGCCTCGCCGTTCACGCCGGTGGCGAGCGTGCCGCTGGACGGGCGCGGCCCGAACCCCGCCCTGCAGAACCACTGGATGATGGCGGTCCACCCGGTCCTGCTGTACCTGGGCTTCGTGGGCCTGAGCGTACCGTTCGCGTACGCGGTCGCGGCGCTCGTCACGGGGCGCCTGTCGGATCACTGGGTGGTCGTCACGCGCCGCTGGACGCTGATCGCCTGGGCGTTCCTGACCGCCGCCATCGTGGCCGGCGGCTGGTGGAGTTACGAGACGCTCGGCTGGGGCGGGTACTGGGCGTGGGACCCGGTCGAGAACGCCAGTTTCATTCCGTGGCTGCTGACCACCGCGTTCCTGCATTCCATCCAGATTCAGGAACGCCGGGGCCTGATGCGCTCGTGGAACGTGTGGCTGATCGTGCTGGCGTACTCCAGCACCGTGCTGGGCACCTTCCTGAACCGCAGCGGCATCGTGCAGAGCGTGCACGCCTTCGCGGGCGGGCCGGTCGGGCCGGTGTTCCTGGGCTTCCTGGCGTTCCTGCTGGTGTCGGGCACGCTGCTGGCCGCGTGGCGCGCCCCGGCCCTGCGCGACGAGGCGGACCCGCCCGCCCCGCTGAGCCGCGAGGGCGCGTTCCTGGCCGGGAACTGGCTGTTCCTGGTGTTCGCGGTGATGGTGCTGGTGGGCACGCTGTTCCCGACGTTCGTGGAGGCCGTGCAGGGCCGCCGGGACGCCAGCGTCGGCCCGGCCTTCTACAACGCCTTCGCCATTCCGCTGGGCCTGGGCCTGCTGGCCCTGATGGGCGTGGGACCGCTGCTGCCGTGGCGGCGCGCGGACGGCCAGAGCCTGTGGCGGGCGCTGCTGCCGCTGCTGGCGGGCGGCGTGGTCACGGCCGCCGTGGCGTTCGCGCTGGGCGTGCGGCACGCCGGGGTGCTGGGCACGCTGGCGCTGTCGGCGTTCAACGTGATCGGCCTGATCCTGCTGACCACCCGCGCCGCCCGGCAGGCCGGGGGTCTGGGCGCCGCGCTGGGCACGCAACCCCGCCGGTACGGTGCGTACGTGGCGCACCTGGGCCTGATCGTGATAGCGCTGGGACTGGCGTTCAGCGGCACGTACCGCCGGGACGCGCAGGTGACCCTGAACCTGAATGCCCCGCCCGTCACGTTGCTCGCCGAGCGCCTGCAACTGACCGGACTGGACGCCGTGACCCGCCCGGACGGCAGGTCCGTCGTGGCGCGCGTGCAGATCGACGGTCAGCCGTTCCAGGCGCGGCTGAACACGTACACGCAGGGCGGCGACACGCCCTTCCCGGCGCCCGCCGTGCGGTACGGCCCGCTGGGCGACACGTACCTCGTGATGACCAGCGTGGACCCGCAGGGTCAGTGGGCCAGCGTGCGCCTGATCGAGTCGCCGCTGGTGTCGTGGATCTGGTGGGGCACGCTGATCATCTGCGTGGGCGCGGCGTTCACGCTCGCCCCGCCCCGCCGGGCCGCCGTGCGGGCGCCGTCCGCGCTGGCCGCCGCGACCGACTGACCCGCCCTGATCGCCGGGCCCCTGCGCCTGCCCTGGCATTCCGTTCCCGCTTTCCTCTCCCCTGCCCTGGCGGGCCCTCGTCTGAACGCCCGTGACGGCCCGCCAGACCGAAAAGGACTTTCATGACCCACACTCCTCCTCCGGCCAAGCCTTCTGCCCCGCCTTCCGCCCCGCCCGCGTGGCGGCGCTTCCTGCCGCCGCTGATCGCGGCCGGGCTGGTCGCCGGGCTGGGCGCGGCGCTGCTGCAACCCGCCCGGAACGCCACGACCGGCGGCCCCCTGATCGGCAAACCCGCCCCGGCCTTCGCGCTGGAAAGCCTGGACGGCGTGAACGTCAGCCTGGACAGCCTGCGGGGACGGCCGGTGGTCGTGAACTTCTGGGCGTCCTGGTGCGGCCCGTGCCGTGAGGAAGCGCCGATGTTCCGGGAACTGAGCGCCCGGCAGGGCGGCGAGCAGGGACTGGCGGTCGTCGGCATCCTGTTTCAGGAGACGAACGAGCAGAGCGCGCGGGACTTTATCCGCGAGTACGCGCTGGCGTACCCGAACCTGAAAGACCCGCGCATCGATACCGGCGTGGAGTACGGCGTGAGCGGCATTCCGGAGACGGTGTTCATCGACCGTGACGGCGTGGTGCAGCACATGGACCGGGGCGGCCTGACGCGCGAACGCCTGAACGTCGGCCTGGAAAAGATCGGCGTGCCCCCGCTGTGACGGGCATGACGGCCCCGCCCCTGTTCCCGGCGCGCGGCGTGCTGGTCGTCCTGCTATGCCTGCTGACCCTGCTGACCGGGCGGGGCGCGGCGCAACAGACCGGCGCCCAGCAGACCGGGGCGCCGAGCCTGACGCCCGCGCAGGAGCAGCGCGCGGTCGCCATTCAGAAGAACCTGCGCTGCCCGCTGTGCGATACCGGCGAGTCCATCGCGGATTCCCGCAGTGACATCAGCGTGAAGATGCGCGAGTCCGTGCGCGAGCAGGTGGCCGCCGGACGCACCGACGGGGACATCTACGTGTTCTTCGCGCAGCGGTACGGGAATTTCGTGCTGCTCGACCCGCCCAGGACCGGCCGGAACCTGCTGCTGTGGGGCGCGCCGCTGCTGGCGCTGGCGCTGGGCGGCGTGTTCCTGTGGTCGTTCCTGCGCCGCGCGCCCGCCCCCGCTCCGGGCGCGGCGCCCGCACCGGACGAGGCCTTCGACCCGTTCCTGGAACAGGTGCGCCGCGAGACCCGCGCGCCCGGCGACCACCCCGGCGGAGGGAACGCGTGAGCGTCCTGAGTCTGATCCTGCTGATCCTGATCGCGGGGGCCGCGCTGTGGCTGGTGCTGGAACCCCTGCGGGCCGGGCAGCCCAGCGACCCGGACGCCCCGGAACGCGACCGCCTGAACGCCCAGCAGGCGCAGTTGTACGCCGAACTGGCCGCGCTGCCCGACGGTCCCGACGGTGAACGCCGCCGCCCGGACCTGGAACGCCGCGCCGCGCTGACCCTGCGCGCCCTGGACGCCCTGCCGCCCCGCCCGCGCCCCGCGCCGCGCACCCGCACCCTGGCGCTGGGCGCACTGGTCGCCGCCTTCGCCCTGACGGTGGTGGGGGCCGTGACGTTCGTGCCGCGCTGGCAACTGGCGTCCCTGCAACCGGCCGAGGCGGCGAACGTGCAGGCCACGCTGCGCCTGCCGGGCCTGAAAGCGCAGGCCGAGCGGACCGGCGCGGCCGCCGATTACCTCGCGTGGGGCAAGGCGGCGTTCGATTCCTCGACGTACGATCAGGCGGTCACGGCGTACGGGAACGCCCTGAAACTCGACCCCCGGCAACCCGAGGCGCTGCGGCGGCTGGGCATCCTGCTGCTCACGCGCGGCGAGCAGAGCGGGCAGACCCTGAGTGCCGAGGACGCCCAGCGGGCCGCGCTGCTGATCCGCACGGGCGCGCAACTCGCGCCGAACGAACCGGAATCGCAGCTGCTGCTGGGCTTCGCGCTGGCCCGCTTCGGGCAGGACGATCAGGCGCTGACGGCGCTGGAACGCTACCGCACCCTGGACCCCGGCGGGCGGGACGCCGACGACCTGATCACCGCCATCCGCGCCCGCCAGAACAGCAGCGACCCGGCCCTGCGCGTGTACGCCGCCAGTTGCGCCAGTTGCCACGGCCCCAGCGGCGGCGGGGGGATCGGCCCCAGCCTGCGCGACTCGGCCCTGACCCGCGAGGCCGCGCGGCAGGTCATCGTGCAGGGCAAGGGGGCCATGCCTGCCTTCCCGGACCTGAAGACGGACGACCTGAACGCCCTGCTGAACCTGCTGGAAAGGTGGCAGGACACCGGGAGCCGCTGAGCGTGCCGGGTGACAGGACTCCGGCCCGCCGCCTGACCCGCCGCGCGCTGCTGGAACGCTGGTGGCTGTTGCCGGTCGCCGGGACGGCCGGGGCGTTCGGGTACATGGGCTGGTACGCCACGCGCGTCACCACCGGGAAACGCACCGCCGGAACGCCTGACTTCCGGCCCGCGACCCCGCAGCGCGTGGCGGCCCTGAGCGACCTGAACGGCGAGTGGGCCGAGCAGACCTTCACGTATGCCGGGCGGCCCTGCACGGCGCTGCGCGTGCCGCAGGACGTGCCGGGCGCGCTGCCGGACGGCGGGTCGTTCCTGATCGCGTACTCGCGGGTCTGCACGCATCTGGGCTGCAACGTGAACCTGGTGCGCGACCCGGAGATCCTGGCCTTCGCGTTCAATTACCGCCCGCCGCGCGAGGAGCAGCACCCGCAACTGGGTTGCCGCTGCCACTACAGCGTGTTCGATCCGCTGCGCTCCGGCGAGGCGGTGTTCGGCAAGGCGCTGCTGCCGCTGCCGCGCGTGCAACTGGAGCGGCGCGGCGCGGACCTGTGGGCCACCGGGATCGAACCCGCCCCGGACTTCACGGGATGAACACCCAAGCCCCCCTGTCCTTCACCACCGGGGACGTGCAGGCCGCCAGCACCGTGCTCACGGCCACCGCCACGCAGTTGCAGGCGCGCGGGCGTACGCTCTGGCCGCCGGACAGGCTCACGCCGGAGCACCTGGAGCGGCACTACCCGCCCGGCGGGTGGCACGTCGCGTGGAATGCGCCCGGTCAGCCCGTCGGATGCTTCTGCCTGCTGACCAGCGACCCGCCCTTCTGGCCGCACGACCCGCCGGGCGAGGCGCTGTACCTGCACAAGCTGGCCGTGCACCCGTCCGCGCAGGGGCAGGGGCTGGCGCACACGCTGCTGCAAGAGGCGGCGCGCGTGACCGCCCTGGCCGGGCGTCCCTGGCTGAAACTCGATACCGACGCCTCGCGGCCCGCCCTGCACCACCTGTACGACTCGTTCGGGTTTGAACGCTGCGGGCAGCGCGACGTGTTCGGCCTGACCGTCATCCTGTACCGCCTGCCCGTCCGCGCACAGAGCGGCGGCCTCCAGTAACGGAGACCGCCGCCCGCTGCACATGGGTCGTTACTTGGGCTCGCTGGTGTCCCGGACGGCGTAACTGAACGGAACGCTCAGGCGTGAGGTGGCCTTGCCGTAATCGGACACGTCCACGGACAGGGTGCCGGTGACGGTGGTGCCGGGCGCGGGCGCGGCGGCGAGGTTCAGTTCCAGGCAGCCCTGCGCGGTGAAGGCGTTGTACAGCTGCGAGAAGTAGGCGTCGAGGTCACCGGCAGCGATGTTGCTGCGGAACAGCCCGCCGGTTTCGCTGGCGATGCGTTCCATCTCGGCGAAGTCGAGGCTGCCCGTGGCGTCCAGGCCGATGGCGTACACGGGCACACCTGCGGCCTTCGCAGCGGCGATGGCGTCGTTCGGCGAGTTGCTGCTGCTGTTGTCGATGCCGTCCGTGAGGGCCAGCACGATCGGGTTGCTGCGCCCGGCGCGGCTGGCAACCTTCACGGCGTCCACGACCGCGTCGTAGAAGTTGGTGCTGCCGCTGGCGTACGTGGCGTTGTCGATGGCGGTGTTCAGTGCCGTCTGATCCGCCGTCAGGTCCTGGTGCAGCACGCTGCCGATCATGCTGGCCGACGGCGTACTGCTGGCCTCGAAGGACAGCACGGCCGCCTGACTGGTGCCGGTCATGCGGGCCACGAAGGCCTTGGCGGCCGCGCGGCGTTTCTCTTCCGGGTCGGTGCTGCGCATGCTGCCGGTCGCGTCGAGAGTGACGGCGGCCGTCACGGTGTTCTGCACGCTGACCTGTCCGCACACGCTGACCGTGCCACTCACGCCGGCGGTACTGAACGTCACGGACGGGTTGCTGAGCGTGCCAGTCGCGGTCTGCGTGCCGCTCAGTGGCGTCACGCCGAACTGCACCTGCGTGGGGCTCAGGACGCGCGTGCCGTTCAGTTGCATGGTCGTGGCGGTGGGCGTGGTCGGGGCGGGCGTTCCGGCGGGGCCGCCGCACGAGGCCAGCAGCAGCGACAGGCCCAGCAGGCCGCCCAGGGAGCGGCGGCGCGGGCGGAGGGGCATGGGCAGCGGAACGTACCGGGACCGGGTGTGCTGGGGCATGATGGGTTCTCCTGTATGCGTGAGTGCAGGGGTGCAGGGGAGCGTCAGGTGTGGCCGACCAGTCGCGCGCCGCGCAGCAGCCGCTCCTGCGCGTCCCGGAGCAGATGCACGTGCGCGTTCAGCTGCCGGACGCCCGCGCTGACCAGTTCGAATTCGGCCGGGGTGGTCCAGCCGGGGCGGGGAATCAACTTCAGCAGTTCGTCCAGGTGCGGGGTGTCCGCCAGGGCGCGCAGGTCGCCGCGCAGGGTGTCGATCTCACGGATCAAGCGGCCCAGGTCGCGTTCCCTGTGACTCAGGGCGGCCGGGGCGGCCTGCGGTGCAGGGGTGCCGGGGGCGGGTGTGGGCGTGTGGGTGGCTGCATCCTTCATGCGGTGTCCTCCTGGGGGCCGGGGTGAGGGCGGGATGGGGGGCGGGTTCAGGCTGTTGACTCCCCCCCGGAAGCGGCTCTGAACCTCGCCTGAATTCATCTTCCTCAGGGACCGTGATCAGGCCGTGATCAGCGCCGCCCATTCCGTGACCGGCCCGCTCCATGACCGGCCCATCCCGGCCGCCTGTGTACGCGACCCGGCCCGGCCCGCCGCCACGCGCGGTAGATTGAATGGAATGCAATTACCGTTCATCGTGAGTGCCGGGGAAGCCCTGACTGACCTCGTGACCGCCGGAGGGAACGCCTGGCACGCCCATCCGGGCGGCGCGGCCTGGAACGTCGCGCGGGCCTGCGCGTCCCTGGGCGTGCCCAGCGCCTTTGCCGGGGCGGTCGGGCAGGACAACTTCGGGGACGACCTGATCCGCGCGTCCGTGGAGGCCGGGCTGGACATGCGCTTCATGCAGCGCCTGCCCGCCCCGACGCTGCTGGCCGTGGTGTACAGCGCCAACCCGCCCGCGTACCGCTTCCTGGGTGAGAACAGCGCCGACCTGCACTTCGACCCGACCCGCCTGCCCGCCGGGTGGCTGCGCGAGGCCCGCTGGCTGCACGTGGGCGGCATCAGCCTGGCGCGCTGGCCGCTGGCCGACACGCTGCTGGGCCTGATCGAGACGGCCCGCGCGGCCGGCGTGAAGATCAGCTTCGACCCGAACGCCCGCATCACGCACCGCCACCCGGACTACCCGAAGGTGTTCGAGGCGGTCGCCCGGCGCGCGGACCTGATGAAGTTCAGTGACGAGGACCTCGCGTTCTTCTTCCCCGGCGTCAGCGAAGCGGACGTGCTGCGCCGCCTGCGCGGCCTGAACGCCCAGGCGCCCATCATCGTCACACGCGGCGCGCAGGGCGCGACCCTGTACCACGCGGCCGGACAGGCGAACCTGCCCGCCGCGCCCGTGCAGGTCGTGGATACCGTGGGCGCCGGGGACGCCCTGTGCGCGGGCCTGCTGGTCAGCGCCGCCGAACGCCCCGACGCCCTGTGGAGCGAGCACCTGCGCGTCGGACTGGCCGCCGCCGCCGCCGCCTGCGCGTACGCCGGCGCGTACGCCCCCACGCGGGCCGACCTGAACCTGTAATACGGACTCGGATTGAATGGTCTTTGCAGCCCATTCAATCCGAGCGGAGCGAGTAGGAGTCGAAGCGGATTCCGGACGTGGAGTTAACAGAGCGGTGGTGTTCCGATCTGTTAACGAAATAAACGGAATCCGTATAAGGGTTGATGGTTGAAAGTCGATGGTCGATAGAGGGAAGGCCCGCTCTATCGACCATTGACTTTCGACGCCTGCCGGGCTGTTACAGCACGAGGTGGGCGTCGTCGTGTTCGGCCATCATGCGCAGGAAGGCGTCCACGTACTGCGGGTCGAACTGGCGGCTGGCCTGCATGCGGATCTCGTTC
Organism: Deinococcus seoulensis; assembly: GCF_014648115.1. Classification (NCBI taxonomy): domain Bacteria; kingdom Thermotogati; phylum Deinococcota; class Deinococci; order Deinococcales; family Deinococcaceae; genus Deinococcus; species Deinococcus seoulensis. Next base: position 161,148 of record NZ_BMQM01000003.1, on the reverse strand, counting down.
ACGGCGCGTTCGCGGGTCCAGGCGGGCTTGTAGGGGCGGGCGTTGGTCAGGGCGTCGAACACGTCGATGATCGTGAACAGGCGGGCGGTGTCGGGAATGCTGGAGCCGCGCAGGCCGCTGGGGTAGCCGGTGCCGTCCCAGCGTTCGTGGTGGTAGCGCACGAGGTCCAGGGTCTCGGCCGGCAGGAAGTGCAGGTCCTGAAGCATGTCGTACCCGATGGTGGTGTGCGTCTGGATGACCCGGCGTTCGTCGGGGTCCAGGGGGCCGCGTTTGTGCAGCACGCCGTCCGGAATGGCGAGTTTGCCCAGGTCGTGCAGGTACGCGCCCCAGCGCAGCGCCTTGACCTGATCCTCGTCCCAGCCGAGTCGCCGCGCGAGGCGTACGCTCATGCTGACCACGCGGTTGGTGTGGCCGCCCGTGTCGTCGTCGCGGCGTTCCAGTGCGGCGCCCAGCGAGCGCAGCGTCAGGTCGTTCGCGTCGCGCAGGTCGCGGATGGCGTTCCACTGGCCCAGCTGCGCGCCCAGCAGGCGGGCGTACGCGGCGACGACGCTGGTTTCGTCCTCGTCGAAGGGGCTGCCGTCGTTGCGGGTCAGGATCAGCACGCCCAGGTGGGTGGAGGCGCGGCCGTACACCGGGGCGACGTGGTAACTCTGCCGCTGGGGTTTTTTCAGCAGCGCCAGAGCTTCCTCGGCCACCCAGTGGTCGGCCTGGACGCTGCGGCTGTCGTTGTCGCTGGGGTGGATGGGCCGTTCCAGGAACGCCTCGAAGGCGCCCTTGGCGGCCAGGATGTGCGGGGTGCCCTGGCGGTACGCGACGAACGCGAGGTTCGGGGCGACCTGCAACTTGTCCAGAATGCCGACCCCGGCGCGGATGATGGCGTCGGCGTCGCGGGCCTCGGCGAGGCGTTCGCTGCCGGCGCGCAGGGCGTTGATGGTGTTGCTCTGCCACGCGACCTGCCGCAGGCTGCCCTGCTCACGCAGGAGCATGAAGCCCAGGCCGCCGATCACGATCAGCGCGCCCAGCAGGTCCATGGGGTTGCCTTCATGGCCGGGCAGTGCCAGCGACACGATGAACCCGATGGGGTACGCCACCAGCGCCGACCAGCGCAGCGGGCCGCGCAGCGTGCCGGTCGCGGCAGCGATCAGGACCGCGCTGGCCGCCAGGAGACCCTGAAGGTCCGCGTAGGCGGCGTAGCCGAGAAGGGCGACGGCCAGAAGCAGGAGCAGGTAACTCCAGGGGGGCGTGCGGGACACGCTACGGAGTGTAGCACCTGCCTAAACTTTTGTTAAAGATTCTGTTCACGGCGCGTGAACACTCCACGTACACCCGTCAGGCCCACTCGCGGGGGATTCCAGGCCCCGCCCCCCGCCGGGACACTGCCCGGACACTGCCCGGAGCGGTGGGAACGCCGAGCTACACGGCATTCATACGGATTCCGTTTGTTTCGTCAACAGATCGGAACCCGCTTCGACTCCTCCTCGCATCCGCTCGGATTGAATGGTCTTTGCAGGCCGTTCAATCGGAGTCCGTATAACTGACCTTCATCCGGCGCCCGCCGGTGTGGCGTGAGGGCCGACCGGGCGTCAGGGTGTGCCGGGCATCGCGATCATGCGGTTGCGTTCGTCCACGAGTACCACGTTCGGTTCCAGCGTGCGGGCCTCCTGGTCGCTGTAGTTGCCGTACGCGGCGATGATGACCATGTCGCCGGGTTTCATCAGGTGCGCGGCGGCCCCGTTGATGCCGATCACGCCGCTGCCACGCGGGCCGCTGAGGGCGTAGGTGCTGAGGCGGTTGCCGTTGGTGATGTTGTAGATGTCCACCCGCTCGTTCACGAGGATGTCGGCGGCGTCCAGCAGGTCCTGGTCGATGGTGACACTGCCGACGTAGTCGAGGTCCGCCTGGGTGACGGTCGCGCGGTGAATCTTGGCCCTGAACATGATGCGTTCCACGAGCGGGCATTGTACCCGCCCGGCCCGGCCGCACTGGAAGGGACGTTACGGGACGCAGGCTTTCTGGTCAGCTGCCGGGCAGCGTGCCGTCCACGAAGACGGTCTTCTGGTCGGTGTAGTGAACCTGCCCGGCGGGCGCGCCGCGCGGTTTCCAGACGTACTTGATGCGGGTGTAGTCGACCGGGACGTTGCTGCTGCCGCGCGCCTTGCTGTTGGCGGCGGCCAGCCGGGCGGCGAACAGGATGTCCGGCAGGTCCAGCTCGCGCGCGCCGCTGCGGACCAGCACGTGACTGCCGGGGTAGCCCTGCGCGTGGAACCACCAGTCCATGCTGCGGCCGATGCGGTGGGTCAGGGTGGCGTTCTCCTTGTTGTTGCGGCCCACGATGGCTTCCAGGCCCGAGGGGGTCACGAAGCGGGTGCCGTAGGTGCTCTTCTCGGGTTTCTCGCTCTGCACCTGCGCGGCCAGCGCACTCAGCTGTTCCAGCGGGGCGAGGTCCAGGTCGCGCACGCGGGCCTCGGCCTCGGTCAGTTCGGCGCGCAGGGGGCCTTCGCGTTCGGCGAGGCGCAGGTACACGTCCTCGCGGCGGCGGGCACGGGCATAGCGTTTCTCGGCGTTCTGCACGGCACTCAGGTTGGGTTCCAGCGCGACCGGGCGCTCGCCGCTGCCGTCGAAGGCGCTCAGCAGGACGCTGCTGGCGCCGGGCGGAACGGTGTGCGCGTAGGCCATCAGCAGGTCGGCTTCCTCGCGGTCCTGCGCGGCGTCGGTCAGGCCAGCCTCGGCACGGGTCACGTCGGCCAGCTGGTTGCGCAGCAGGGTCACGCGTTTCTCCAGCGGTTCGCGCAGCGCCCGGCGGAGGGTGGCGGCCTTCTCGCTGCGGGCGGCCTCGCGCGCGCCGCCTTCCATGATGCCCTCGCTGACAGTCGGGTCCAGCGTGACGGCCTGCACGGCCGCCAGCGCCTCGGGCCAGCGTTCGCCGGGCGGCTGGTCGGGGCTCAGGTCGGCGCGGCGGGCCAGTTCGGCGCTCAGCAGCGGCCCCAGTCCGTCCAGCCGCTCGCGCCAGCGGCCGATGGGCAGCGCGGCCAGTTCGCGCGCCTGATCGGCACTCAGGGTGCGCGGGTCGAGCTTCTCGTACGGTGGGGGCGGCGTGTACGGCCCGCCCGTGCGGATGGTCCGGAAGCGGTTGCGGCTGCCCGTGATCTCCCGCGCGGCCATGACCACCCGGCCCGAGAAGCCCTCTCCGGCATCCAGGACCAGCAGGTTGGCGTTGCGGCCCGTAACCTCGAACAGCAGTCGGGTGGGCGCCTGATCCACGAATCCCGTCTCGCCGGAAAAGTGCAGCGCGATCACCCGGTCGAGTTTCAGTTGCTCGGCGGCCAGCAGGTCGCCCCGCACGCGGTTCGCCAGGAACCGCTGGAAGGGACTGCGCGGGTCACCCCGCAGACGCTCGCGGGACAGGAACACCACGGGTTGCGGCGGCCGGTACGACAGCACCAGATTGGTGCGGCTCAGGCCCGCGCCTTCCAGCAGCAGCGCGGCCGTCGTCTCGTCCGGGAACACCCAGCCGAGGGTGCGCAGGGGCAGCTGCGGACTCAGGTCACGCAGCACCCGCGCCAGCATCAGCCCTTCCATGCGGGGCCTCGGGGGGGGCAGAGGGGTGGGAACGTCATCCGGGCATGCTACCGCTCCGGGCGCTGCGGGCGCGTGCGTGAAATGGCGCAGGCGGGAGGGAACACTTCATGGTTCCTGGCCGGAGGGCTGGGCCTCTCCCCTGCCAACCCGGCCAGGACAGCAGCGGGCGGCGCGGCCCCCCGTTTGGAGAACCGCGCCGCCCGCTGGTCATACGGACTGCCGTTTGTTTCATTGACAATCCGGAACTTCACCGGATTGCCAACTCCACGCCCGGCAGCCCGCTTCGGCTCCTACTCGCTTTGCTCGGATTGAACGGCTCTGTAAGCCATTCAATCGGAGTCCATCTCAGAAGAAGTTGCCGATGCGGAAGTAGAACTTACCGGTGCCGGTCTGGGGGCTGAAGCCGTAATCGAAGCGCAGGCTGGGCAGCAGCGCCCCGCCGATGCCGAGGTTCAGCTGCACGCCGGCCCCGACGCCGTACTTCAGGTTGAAGTCGGTGTTGGTGGCGGTGGCGCTTCCCCAGGCGCTGCCGGCGTCCGCGAAGACCACGCCGTACAGGCCCTGCGCGATGCCGGAGTTCAGGCCGAAATCGTAGCGGTACTCGGCGCTGGCGGTCAGGTAGTTGGTGCCGAACAGTGCGCCGTCGTCCAGACCGCGGATCTGGCGGGCGGCGTTGGCGCTGCTGCCGCCGCCGATGGAGTAGCCGGTGCCGGTGGGGGCGGTGGCTCCGCCCAGGATGGTGCCGGCGTTGGCGCGCACGGCGAACACCTGCTGCTTGCTGGTGACGCCCAGGGATTTCTCCAGGGTGCGGCCCAGGCCGTAGTAGGTGCTGGCGCCGCCTTCCAGGTCGCCCCAGCGGACGTTCTCGTTGTTCTGACGGCCGAAGTTGTACCCGGCGGTCACGCCGGCGCGCACGCCGCTGTCGGGGAATTCGGGGTTGGTGGTGCTGTCGTAACTCAGGCCGGTGCTGACGCGGGTGGTCAGCGAGGAGTCCGGAACCAGCCCTTCCACGGACGCCTGATCGAAGGTGCGGGTCTGCTTGGTGCCGCTGGCGTCCGTGTACTCGACGACGTTTTCCTTGTCCTTCAGGGCCTCGAGGTAGTACGTGGAGTACCCGGTGCCCACGCTGACGCGGCCGTACAGGTTCTTCGCGAGGCTGCGCCCGGCGCTGACGCTGAAGGAGTTGCTGCGGGTGGTGTAGTCCCAGCCGGTGTCGGTCTTGGCGGGCGTGTCGGTGTCGGTGCTGATCAGGGGGTTGTTGCCGACCACGTTCGATCCGGCGCTGACGGACAGGCTGGTGGGGGTCTTGCGGAAGTCCAGGAAGTCCAGGTCCAGCCAGGGAATGGTGTACGAGACGTTCCCCACGAGGTTCTGCCCGGCGTCGTTCTGCACGCCGCCGACCGAGGCCGTGAAGTTGTGGCCCAGGCCGAACACGTTGCTGTTGGTGTACCCGGCGTCACCGCCGAAACCGCCGGCGAAGGAATCGTAGGTCAGGCCCAGCTGGACGGGAATGCCGGTGGTGGTCTCGGCGAGGCCCAGCACGTATGTGACGTTCTCGGGGTTGGCGGGGTCGCTGCGGACGCTCTGGGTGACCACGCGCACGAAGCCCAGGCGGCTGATGCGGCCCAGCGCGTCGTACAGTTCCTTCTGGTTGAAGGCCTTGCCGGTTTCGGGCAGTTCGCGCAGGATCACGCGGTCTTTGGTGTTGTGCTTGCCCTGCCACTGCAGTTCGTACCCGGCGACCTTGACCTCGCGGATGTTGAAGACCAGCGCGCCGTTCTCGAAGGTGATGGCGTCGCGGGTGCTGATCTCGTACCCGGCCTTGCGGTAGGCGTCACGCAGCGCCAGGAAGTCGTCCTGGGCCAGCTGGGGGCTGTACACGTCGCCGGTCTTGGTCTTCACGGCGGCCAGCAGGGTCGCGGTGGGGACCAGGGTGTTGCCCCGGACCTCGATGGACTGCACGGGGCCGCTGGCGACACCGGCCGAGCCGAACAGCACGGTCACCTGACCGGGGTTGGCCGGGTCGGGCTGGATGGCGAAACCGACGGGTTTGCCGGTCTGGTTGGCGAGGGTGCGCACGTCCGCCTGGAGGCTGGCGAGGCTGATGGGCTGCCCGGCAGCGGACTGGAGTTTCACGGCGGGGTCGCCGAGGTCGCTGAGGTCCACGGCGGCGATCCTGCCTTCGAGCGCGCGGACTTTCAGGACGCCGCCCTGGAGGGTGGTGGTCTGGGGGTTCACGCCGGCCTGGATGTACCCGGCGTCGTCGTACGCCTGCTGGAGTTGCTGCACGGCGGCGTAGTACGCGTCGGGCGTGAACTTGCGGGCGTCGTAGAGGGGTTTGAAGATGGCGGTGACGGTGCTGGCCGGGAGCAGCGTGACACCCTCGACCTCCACGCGGGTGATGGGCGCGGTCTCATCGACCATGAAGTTCACGGTGACGGTGCCGTCGGATTCGGTTTTCACGTCGGCGCTGATGCTGGGCGCGAACGGGTAGCCTTCGCCCTGGAAGTTGCTGGCGAGCGCGGTCTTGGCCTCGTCGATGCGCTGGGTGTTCAGGGTGGCGCCGGGCGCGATGTTCAGCAGGTCGCCCACGCTCTTCTTGAAGCCGTCGGCGGGCAGGAACGTCAGGCCGGTGACGGTCACGTCCTTGATGGTGGGGTTCGGGACGACCGTGATGACCAGGGTGTCCTTGCCGCCCACGCTGCGCAGTTCGGCGACGGCGCTCTTGAAGTACCCGCTGGCCACGACTTCCTGCTCGACCTGGCGCAGGTTGATGCTGGACAGAGGCGCGCCGGTCTGGGCACTGAGGGTGGCGCGGACAAAGTTGGCCAGCAGTTCGCTGGTTCCGACCACGGTCACGTCCTGCACGGTCCCGGCTGTCTGGGCGACGGCGGGCGCGGCGAGGAGGACGGTCACGGCGAGCGTCATGGGGTGTCGCATTCTTCTCCTAGTTTCGCACGGAACCCGGAAATCGCCCCCACCGGGAGAAGGGTTGGGGGCTGGGCGCGGCGAGCAACTCCGCTCACACTTGCCGCTGTGACCCTGAGAAGGGTGAAGGTTTCCTGCGGCCAGCTTGCGAAGGAGCGTTCCCCGGCCCTCCCGGTCCCGCCCTGCGCGGTCCGGCCGCCACCCCACGCGCGCCCCGGCCTGCGCTGAAACGCCGCGCGGACGGCCGGGCGCGGGGGCGCGCGGGCAGCCCCTTGAGCGGGCGGAGCACCTGAGTGAGAATGGGCGGCGTGATCGTTCATCAACCCAGGCCCGGCCGCGCCCCGGCGGCGCCTCTTCCCGCACAGGAGCGACCTTGAGCGTCCCGGCCGTCCTGGCCTCCATCCGCGAGGCCGAAGCGCAGGCGGGCCGCGCGCCCGGCAGCGCCCGGCTGGTCGCCGTGACCAAGGGGCAGGACCTGCCCAGCATCGAGGCGCACGTGCTGGCCCACGGCGCGTTCCCGCTGGGTGAGGGCCGCGCGCAGGAACTGCGGGACAAGGCGGCGCTGCGCCCGGACCTGGAATGGCATTACATCGGGACGCTGCAACGTAACAAGGTCAAGTACCTGCGGCCCGTGACGCTGGTGCACGGCATCGAGGCCGCGTGGCAGGCCGAGGCGATCGCGCAGGCCGCGCAGGGCTGGGGGCGCGCGCCGGACCTGCTGCTGCAACTGCATAACGGCGAGGCGCAGAAGCACGGCGTGGACGGGGCGGACCTGCCGGGCGTGCTGCGGCAGGTGCAGGCGACCGGCCTGACCGTGCGCGGCCTGATGGTCATGGCGCCCGACCACGCGGACCTGGACGACACGGACCTGGGCGCGGCGGAGCGGGAGGCGCGGCTGCTGGCCCTGTTCACGGACACGGCCCGGCGCGCCCACGACCTGGGTCTGTCAGAGTTGAGCATGGGCATGAGCGGGGATTACCCGCTGGCCGTTCGCGCAGGAGCCACCCTGGTCCGGGTGGGAAGGAGTCTGTTCTCGTGAAATTCACACCCCTAGACGTGCGTCATCAGGAATTCCCGACCCGCATGGGCGGGTACGACCGGGCCGCCGTGCGCGCGTTCCTGAATGACCTGTCCGACGATCTGGAAGCGCACCTGCAACAGCATCAGGCGCTGCGCGAGCAGATCACGGGACTGGAACGCCAGCTGGAAGAAGGCCGTCAGAACGAGGACGAGATCCGCCGGGCGGTCGTGGCGGCCGAACGCATCTCGCACGAACTGCGGGAGAACGCCGCGCGGGAATCCGACCTGATGATCGCGCAGGCGAGCCTGCAACGCGACTCGGTGGTGCGCGACGCCGAGGCCCGCCGCGCCGAACTGGAAAGCGGGCATCAGGCGCGGCTGGCGGCGCTGGAAGCCGCGTTCCGCAGCCGGTTCGCGGACCTGGAACGCGACCACCACCAGTTGACGCTGGAACGCGAGCGGGCGCAGGCCGAGCGGATCGCGGCGCTGGAACGGGCCTTCACGGAGCGGCACGCGGACCTGACCTCCCGCCTGACCGGGGCGCGGCAGGAGTACACGCAGTTCCTGAGCGGGTACCGGGCGCTGATGGCGTCGTTCTCGGAACTGTCCGGGCGGCACGTGCTGCCCGAGGACACGGCGCTGCCTGCGCCGTCACTGCCGCAGCACGCCACGCTGGAAGGCGCGGCCCTGCCGGACCTGACCGACGTGCGCCCCGACCCGACCCCGGACGCATCCCTGACGGCCGCGCCCACCGCCGACCCGGCCCTGCCGGACGCCTCCGCTGACACCGAATCCCGCACGGCCGCGCCGCCCGCGCAGCGGGACGTGATCCGGCACGCGCTGGTCGTGCCCGGCGCGGCCGTGAGCGAACCGCACAACCGCGAACCGCACGGCAGCGAACCGCACAGTGACGTGCAGGCGCGGCGGCAGGACGAACCGGACAGCACCGGTCCGCGCATCGAGGGGCAGCAGTTCCTGTGAGCGGGTGCCTGTGAGCGGGTGCCTGTGAGCGCTCTGCCCGCGCAGGTCCTGCCGACCTTCACGCTGCCGGTGTCGGACCCGGCGTTCGTGCGTGACCCGTACCCGTTGCTGGCGCAGTTGCGGGCGCAGACCCCGGCGTTCGTGGACCCCGGCATGAACCGCGTGGTCCTGACCCGCCACGCAGAGATCAGCGCCGTGCTGCGCGACCGTCGCTTCGGGCGCAGCGCCCTGCACCGCTACTCGCGCGACGAACTGGGCTGGCCGCGCCCGGACCCGGCGCAGGCGAACTTCGACGCGTTCAACAGTAACCACCTGCTCGACAGCGAACCGCCCAAGCACACGCGCCTGCGCTCGCTGGTGCAACTGGCGTTCACGCCCCGCCGCGTGGAGGCATTGCAGGGGCGCATCGAGGAACTCCTGACCGCGCAACTGCACGGCCTGCGCGAACAGGGATCGTTCGATCTGGTCAGCGCGTACGCCGAACCGCTACCCGTCACGGTCATCGCGGAACTGCTGGGCGTGCCGGAAGAACACCGCGCGCAGTTGCGCCCCTGGTCGGCGGCCATCGTGAAACTGTACGAACCGTCCGCCGGGGCGCCCGAGCAGGCGGCGGCCGAGCGGGCCGTGCTGGACTTCAGTGCGCTGCTGCGCGAACTGGCCGCCCAGAGGCGCGCCGAACCGCGCGACGACCTGATCACGGCGCTCGTGCAGGTCGAACAGGACGGCGACCGCCTGACCGCGCAGGAGTTGATCGACACCTGCATCCTGCTGCTGAACGCCGGGCACGAGGCCAGCGTGAACGGCCTGAGCGCCGGCGTGCAGGCCCTGCTGCGCGACCGGCAGCACTGGGAGACGCTGGTGCAGGCCGCGCCGCAAGAGGACAGCCTGCCGGTGTTCCGCCGCGCCGTCGAGGAACTGCTGCGTTTCGACACGCCCCTGCCGATGTTCGAGCGGATCGCGCTGGAACCCCTGACGCTGTGCGGCGCGCCCCTGAACCCCGGCGACCGCGTGAGCCTGCTGTACGCCAGCGGCAACCGCGACCCGCAGCGTTTCGACGCGCCGGACGAACTGCGCCTGGACCGCGACCCGAACCCGCACCTGACCTTCGGGCTGGGCATCCACTACTGCCTGGGCGCCCCACTGGCCCGCCTGGAACTCGCCATGAGCCTGCGCGCCCTGTGCCGCGCCCTGCCGGACCTGCACCTGGGCGGCCCGGACGCCGCGCAGTACACGGGCGGCTTCGTGATTCGCGGCCTGGACCGCCTGACCGTGCAGGTCACCCCACCGTGAACGCGGCTGTACCCACGGCAGCGGAGGTCACGGCGCCAGGGATAGAGGCGCGGTGGCCGGTCGGCGCGGTCCAGTCGGTCACGCCGCTGGGGGGCGGCAGCGTGAACGCCGCGTACCGCGTGCAGGCGCAGGCCGGAGCCTTTCACCTGCGGGTGTACCGCGACCCGCGCCTGGACCGGGCGCGGCGGGAACACGCGGCCGTGCGGGTGGCCCGTGCCGCCGGGATTCCCACGCCGCGCGTCCTGCCCACCCACGCGGGTGACACCGTGACCGACCTGGGTGGCCGCTGGGCGGCCCTGTTCGAGGTGGCTCCCGGTGCGCCCATTCCGCGCGCCCGCCTCACCCCCGCCCACGCAGGGTCGCTGGGCGCGTTCCTGGCCGATCTGCACGGACGACTGCCACGCAGCGTGGACTTTCCCGTGTCGGTGCTCGGCCCGCCCGCCAGCGCCGGGGCCACCCGGCAGGAGTTACGGCAGGTCGAGGCAGCCATCCTGGCCCTCCCCCACCCGGACGAGGTGGACGGCTGGGCACTGGCCCGCACCCGCCAGCGCCTGACGCACCTGCGTTTCGCGCCAGACGACACCCCGGTGGCCGACCACCTGCCCCGGCGTTTCCTGCACGGCGACTACCACGACGGGAACGTGTTCTTCCTGGGGGAGCGTCCGGCGGCGATCATCGACTGGGAGCAGCCCCGCCTCGCCCCGCGCGCCTGGGAGATCGTGCGCGCCCTGCATTTCTGCTTCGCGCTGGACACCGTGCTGGGGGCCGCGTTCCTGCGGGCCTACCGGGCGCACCAGCCGCTGGCGGCAGACGAACTGCGTGCCGGGGCAGAGCTGTACGGCGCGCTTCAGGAACGCAACGTCTGGACGTACCGCAGCGTGTACCTGGAGGGAAACCCGGCGCCGCGTGCGTTCATCCGTCCGCCGCCGTACCGTCCGTTTCCGGCGTTGTGGCAGGAGGCCGGGCTGCGCTGACCAGCCTGGCGAACGGTTCCCACCACGCCGCTGCCAGCGAGCCGCGCTGCGCCTGCGCGTGGGCGTCTTCGGGGCGGTCCAGGGCCAGCAGGGCCAGCACGCGCGCCGGACTGCCCGGTTCGCTGCGGTCCAGGGCCTTGGCGGCGGTCGCGGCGGCCTTGCGGGCGTTCAGGGGTTTCTGCGCGTGCGCCAGGACGGCCAGCAGGTGCGGGTCGGCGGGCTGGCCGGTCATCTCGGCGACCTTCAGGCCCTCGGCCAGGGTGCGCAGGGCCTCGTGCTGCGCGCCTGCCCGCAGGTGATGCTCGGCCAGCAGGGTCGCGGCGACCACCAGCGCCCCACCGTCCCCGTCGGCGCGGGCCAGGGTGCGGGCGTGGGTGGCCTGCGCCAGTGCGTCGAGCGCGCCGCCTTGCAGGGCCGCGCGGGCGCGCAGCAGGGCCGGACGGGCGGTGTCCGGCAGACCACCCAGGGTACCCAGCGCGGCGTCCGGGCGGCCCAGGCGCAGGTGCGCGGCGGCCAGCAGCAGCGGTTCATCTGTCCATTCCAGGGTCAGGTGCGGGCGGCCCAGCGCGAGGGCGCGCGCCGCCGCCTGCGCACCCCGCGAGGATGGCAGGGCCGCCAGGACCGCGCGGGCCTGCGCCTCACCGAGGTTCAGGGCCATGTCCAGGTTCAGTGCCGCGTCTAGGCTCAGGGCCGTGTCCAGCGTGCGGGTTTCCTCGGCGGTCAGGGCGGCGGGCAGGTCCGTCATGCGCGGCAGTATTTCACGCCATGCACAACAGACGCTGCTGTCACGCTGCGGCGGGCAGTCCCGGTGGATCGCCAGAAGAAGGGTTCAGCAGGGGATGGTCAGTCGGTGGGGTTCAGGCACTCAGGGCAAGGTCAAGACCCAGGAAACGCCACAGCAGGCGCCGGGGCACGCGCAGACCGCTGGGATGCTCGACGGCACCCAGGCGGCCGTCGCGGATCCAGCGGCGGACCGTGCGTTCGTGCGTTCCTGTGAACTCAGCGACCTCGCTGACCTTGAGAAACTTGGGCATGTTCTGGTACTGGTCGGATAAGGTCATGGCGGGCCTCCTCAAACGAAGTCTCAAACGAAGTAGGGTGCGGCGCAGCGACGTAACGCAAAGTGGGGCCACCACACGGCAGCCCCACACACAGCACCCTCAGTTTTCAGCACACGGCGAGTCTCACTCGCGCCGCCCGGCCCGCCGCACCAGAGGAGCGGGGAGGGGTGGGGGACGGTCACTCGTTTCAACTTGCGAAGAAGGTATCACACGGGCGGTCAGGGGCAGGTCAAGATTTCCTTGCGTTGTTCCTCAGACAGTACCGCCCGCCGCTTTGGCCGGACGCAGCGGCACAGCGGTGGGCCGGTGCGGACATGCCCGGAGGAACCGGGGCGGGGCGCGCTACAGTCGGGCCTGATGAGTCTCCTGTCGCAACTGTCTGGCACGTTCGTGAACGTCGGCGCGGTCCTGCTGGGCACCCTGCTGGGCCTGACCATCGGCGCGCGCCTGCCCGAACGCACGCAGCGCACGCTGCTGCAGACGCTCAGTCTGGTCACGCTGTTCATCGCGCTGGACATGGCAGGCAGCCTGAACAGCGTGATGGGCGGCCGCATTCCGGGCGTGATCCTGGCGCTGATCAGCCTCGCGGCGGGCGCCGTGATCGGCGAGGCGCTGGGCATCGAGGAGGCGCTGGGCCGCCTGGGCGACCGTCTGAAACGTCAGTTCCGGGGCGGTGGGCGCTTCACGGAAGGGTTCGTGGCGGCCAGCCTGCTGTTCTGCATCGGCCCGATGACCGTCATCGGCGGCCTTCAGAACGGCCTGACCGGCGACAGCAGCACCTACGTGCTGAAAAGCACCCTGGACGGCATCGCGGCCCTGGCGCTGGCCGGTGCGTACGGGATCGGGGTGGGGTTCAGTGCCGTGACGGTCCTGCTGATTCAGGGTGGCCTGAGCCTCGCGGCCGGGAGTTTCGCGGCGGGCCTGCTGGGCGGCGCGGACCCCGCCATCCTGAAAACCAACCCGTACGTGCTGCTGATCACGGGCGCCGGGGGCCTGACCATCATCGGCATCAGCTGGAACCTGATGCTGGCCGGACTGGGCATGGAAGACCGCCGCGTGCGCGTGGGCAGCCTGCTCCCGGCGCTGCTGCTGGCCCCGCTGGCCCTGTGGGCCGCGACCCGCCTGACCGGCTGACCGGTCACCCTCCGGCGCGCCGGAGTTGCTCGCGCCACCAGTCGCGGATCAACTGACGGAACAGGCCGTACTCGGCTCCCAGCAGCAGGCGCACCTTGCGGTCCTTCTCGGCGCGCATGGCGGCCAGTTTCGCCTGCGTGGCCGGCGTGGCGGCGCCCTGCACGTACAGCGTTTCGCTGCCTGCCAGTCGCTGCAATTCCCGGACCTGCGCCACGGTCAGGTCCAGCGCCGCGATCAGCCGCTGCGCGTCGGCCTGTCCGGCGGGCAGCCGGAACAGGCGCGTCAGGACCAGGGCGTCGGGCCAGGGGTCAGGCAACGGGGCGGGCCGTGCCTGCGCCGCCTGAATGCCCTGTACGGGTCCGTTCAGTGCGGGCCAGTCCTGCGCAGGCCAGTTCTGTGCGGGCCAGTCCTGGGCTGGCCGTTCCGGTGCGGCGGCCCGCGCGCCTCCTGTCAGGCCGCCCAGGCACAGCGCGGCCGCGCAGGCAGGAACAGACAGTGGAATTGCGGCGCGGCGCACGGACATACCCCAGCGTACCCCCGCGCAGCGACCGCAGCGGAACGGCCGAACCCGCCCGGCCCAGCAGCCACGCCCGGCCCTGCTGAATGGGTCGTCAGGGGCGGCTCATGGGAGGCACAGGCGCCGTCCTTTTCTTCAGGTGACCTTCGGAAATCCTTTCAGGACGGCTTTTTCTTCAGGCGTGGGTCAGTTTCACGGCTTACGGTGGGGTCAACCACAGAGCCGACAGGCCACAGCCAGACGACCCACAGTCAGACGACCACGTCCCCTCAGCCCTCAAGGAGGCACCACCATGCGCACCGACCGCAACAGCACCGCCCTGAACGAATCCCTGAACGAATCCACCGCCGACACCCGCCGTTTCCCGTCCGCCGCACTGCGCGCCACGCTGATCGTCTCGGCGCTGCTGGGCGCAGGCAGCGTCGCCTCGGCCAGCCCCGCCAAAATCAGCGCGCAGAGCATCATCGTGAACCCGGTCGAGACGGACCTGGACGTGCAGGTGTGGGTGAACCGCGACGCGAACGGCCAGGGCAACCCGGTGTACCGCAAGGGCGAGCAGCTCAGCGTGGGCCTGAAAACCAACCGGGACGCCTTCGTGTACCTGTTCAACGTGAACGCCAACGGTCAGATCGACCTGTTCTTCCCGAACACCTACGAGGAAAGCAACTTCGTGCAGGCCGGCGTGACCCGCGTGTTCCCGTCGCAGGGCGCGAAGTACACCTTCACGGTCGGCGGCCCGAACGGTCAGGACCGCCTGCTGGCCCTGGCGAGCACCAAGGAACTCGACCTGAACGACATTGCCCGGTTTGCGGAGAACCAGGGTTTCGCGCAGGTGAAGGTCGAGGGGCAGGAGAACCTGGCCCGCGCCCTGAGCATCGTCGTGAACCCCCTGCCCGCCGACGGCTGGACGACGGACGTCGTGACCTTCCGCGTGGGCAACCCGCCCGCGCAGGGTCAGCAGCCCACCCCGCGCCCGCCCCAGCAGCCCACCACGCCGCCCGCCCAGTCGGCTCAGATCAGCGCGGGCGAACGGCAGGACGGCAGCCGCGATCAGGCCATGGTCGACGCGTACGCCCGCCTGAAAGGCAGCGAGACGCTGGGCGAGGCGACCAGTTACGTCAGCACCTGGAGTAACGGCGCGTGGCAGAAGTTCAGCGGGGTCGGCTCGTACGGCGACGCGGTCCTGCTGCACGCCAACGGTAGCAGCCGATCGTACGCCGTGCACGGCATGCTGCTCGAACGCTACCTGAGTCTCGCCAACGCCGAGAGTAACGGCGCGCGTCCCCCCAGCCGACTGGGCTGGGCCGCCGGTGACGAGAAGGTCATTCCGCGCAACACCTACGGCACCAGCGGCCTGTACGGGTTCTTCCAGAACGGCGCGCTGTACGGCACCGAGAAGTACGGCACGTTCTGGCTGACGGGCGCCGTCCTGAAAAGCTACCAGGGGCTGGGCGGCAGCGGGTCGTTCCTGGGCTTCCCCACCCGCGACCAGTACCAGATCAGCGGCGCCTGGGCAGCGGACTTCGAGGGCGGCACCATCCGCACCGTGAACGGCAAGATCAAGATCTACCGCAAGTAAGGCGGACAACTGCCTGCCCGTTCAGCGACCCGGTACACCACCGGGTTGCTGTTTCCGTGTCCGGCTCCACGCGCATGGGAGCAGGGTGGACCCGTGGGGCAGGCATGGGGTGACGTGCTCATGCCCAACTTCAACCCCTGAGATCGCCCTGCTGAGCAGTTAACGACGAACTCCGACGGATACGGACTCCGCTTGAATAGCTCACAGAGCCGCTGGGTCCGAGCGGACGCGAGCAGGAGAGAACGGGCAGGAGGGAGACAGACGGAGCCCGTATGAGGCCCGTGAACGGGGTGTTCAGGTGCGGGTCAGGCAGCGAGGGTACTCTGACGCCACCCCAACAGGTTAATACCAATTAGCTGGCTGTTGGGCACCACGCGTTCGATCCGGGGACACGCTCACCTGCACCCTCGCCGCCCCCCGGCCTCCACCGCAACCCCGCAGGCGCCGCACTGTGCGCGGCCCCCGGCGGGTCCCAATCCGCCTCACGTCTTCAGGGAGCGGCGCACCCCCCACCAGCGGGAGTGCGCCGCGCATACGTCGGCCCTGAAATGAGCCCCCGATACGGACTGCCGTTTTGCTCCCACTCGCTCTGCTGCGCAGCTCTCCGAGTCCGTTCGGACCCAGCGGCTCTGCACGCTATTCAAGCGGAGTCCATACGCGATCAACCGGGTTCAGCTGAGTTTCGCCTTGAACTCCTCGTACCCGAAGGACTTCACGCACTCGTACGACCCGTCCAGGTGCAGAATCCCGATATCCGGGTGCTTCACGCCGTTGAAGAAGGTCGTTTTGACCATCGTGTAGTGAATCATGTCGTCGAACACCACGCGGTCCCCCACCGACAGGGGCCGGTCGAACACGTACTCGCCGACCACGTCGCCCGCCAGGCAGGTCGTCCCGCCGATCAGGTACGGGTGGCCGCCCGCGCCCTCACTCGTCTCGCGGTGATGATCGAGTTCCGGCGGGTCGCCCGCGCCCAGAATGCGCGGCCGGTACGGCATTTCCAGCACGTCCGGCATGTGCGCCGACACGCTGATGTCCAGCAGCAGGGCGTCTTTCACGTTATGCACCACGTCCAGCACGCTGCTCACCAGCCACCCGGTCTGCCAGCCGAACGCACTGCCGGGCTCCAGAATCACGTGCACGCCCCACCGCTCGCGGAACGCGCGGACCACGCGGATCAGGCGCGGGATGTCGTACCCCTCGCGGGTCATCAGGTGCCCACCGCCGAAGTTCACCCACTTCACCTGCGACAGCACGTCCCCGAAGTTGCGTTCCAGCACTTCCAGCGTGCGCTCCAGCGTGTCGCTGTCCTTCTCGCACAGCGTGTGGAAGTGCAGACCGTCCACGCCGTCCATCAGGTCCATGCGGAACTCCCGGCGCGTGACGCCCAGACGGGAAAACGGCCCGGCCGGGTTGTACAGGTCGGTTTCGACCTCGGCGTACTCCGGGTTCACGCGGATGCCCACGTGCACCGTCCGGCCCGCCTCGCGCGCCGCCACCACCTGCGGTTTAAAGCGCTCCCACTGACTGAACGAGTTGAACACCAGATGATCCGCCAGCGCCAGGATCGCCGGGAACTCCGAGTCGCTGTACGCCGGGGCGTACACGTGCACCTCGCCCTGCATCTCCTCGCGGGCCAGACGCGCCTCGTTCAGACTGCTGGCCGTCGCGCCCGTGATCCCGTACTCACGCAACACCGGGAACGCCGACCACATCGAGAAACCCTTGAATGCCACGATAATCTGCGCGCCACTCTCCCGCTGCACATGCGAGATCAGGGCCAGATTCCGGCGCAGGCGGGACTCGTCCAGCACGAACGCCGGACTGGGAATCGCCGACCAGTCCACGGAATCCACGGGCGTCACGGCAGGCAGGGCAAAATCAAGTACAGTCACGCCCCACAGCCTACCCGCTGCGAGGCCCACCGAAGGTCAGCGGGCGTTCAGTGATGCCCGAAGAGGGCTGCGAGCAACCGCAGACCTGCCAGCACCAGCATGACCTTCCACCAGCCGTCCCACCAGTGACTCCGCGCAGCCGCAGGTTTCTGAACGGAGGGCGCCAGCCGGGTCGCCTGATCCGCGTTCCATTCCTGCTCGGCGGTGTCGTTCAGGAGATGTCGCGCGGGTTCGTGATCGACGGCGACGGCACGTTCGAGCAGGTGCCGGGCGTAATCCAGGCTCGACTGGAGCGGTGGGGTATCCACGGGACGCAGGACGCCATCACCGCCCAGTTCGACCTTCCCGGCGCGCAGCTGTTGTGCGAGTTCCACGCGGGCGTCGTTATTCCCCCCGTCTGCGGCGCGGTGCAGGTACTTGAACCGCTGACGTGCCGTCAGGTTGAACTGCTGCTGATACGCGGGGAAGTCCTGGTAGACCCGCCAGCTCATGTCTCCGCTGAGCAGGTCGGCCGCTTTCAGGATGTCGCCGCGCACCTCGGTATCTGATATCGAGGGCCCGGCGGCGTATACGATCTCCTCAGCAGCCTCCGTGTGACCCTGATCGCGCGCCACCCGCAGCGCAGGCAACGGGTCCGGCAGCTTCCAGGTCGGGTGCCTGTGGCGAAGACGGGCAACACTCACGGCTCCTTGCGCGTCACCCTGGTGAAGTTCCCGCGCGATGAGCGTATGCAGCGCAGGCAGTTGCGGTTGAATCCATGAACCGGCTTTGGCCAGGGCCCAGTAGAAGTTCCCGCTGAGACTTACCGCCGGGTCCTGTTCAGCCGCCGTCAGGAACCGGCGTAGAGCTGCGAGGCGCGCCGGTCCCGGAGACGCAGCGTTCGTCAGTGCGATGAACAACTGCTCTGCTTTCGGCGGGTACAGATCGGCGGCCAGACTGGCCCGTTCAATGGCACGGTCCGGATCCCGCGCAAAATGCTGCGCGTGGTGCGCCACGTGACTGTGGAATTCCGCCCAGAGGCGCTGCATGTCGGTCTGGCCGAGTTGTCCAGCGTCCTGTTGCTGGCGGACGAAGGTCAGCATGTGTTCCTCGCTGCCGCCCCACTCGGTACGCAGGTGCAGCAGCATGACGCGCCGCAGGGCGACACTGCCTGGATTGTCCGCGACGCCGCGCGTGAACCAGTCCGGGTACTGCTGCGTCTGCACGTCGTGCAGGCTCAGCTGGCAGCCGCGCGTGTTGCTGGCCAGTCCGATGACGTTCCAGGCGGCCAGGGGGTTGTCGGTGAGGGTGGCGGCGTGGCGGGCGCAGCCGTCCGTCTGGGTCAGGAAGTGGTCCAGGGAACGCCAGCCCTGGTCGCTGACGCGGTTGGAGGTATGGCCGCCGCGCGCTTCCCAGCCGCGTCCCAGGAACCAGTTTGCCAGCGCGACGTGCGGGGCGTACGTGCCGGGGTGCGTTTCGGTCCATTTCTGGAAGCCGTCGCTCAGGGTCAGGTCGGAGGTCTGGAAGGGCTGGAAGGCGCGCAGCAGGTCGCGTTCGTGCAGTTTCCCGGCCTCGAACTGCGCCTGCAGGTCGCTCAGGTGGGTGTGCAGGGGGTCGATGTCGCCGCTGCGCAGCAGGTTCAGGAGGTCCGGGCCGTTCATGCGGCGTTCATGTTAGGGCTCGCCCCATGGTCTGCCAAGCGAATCTGCCCGCACCACCGGCGGGGTGGGCGGGCAGGAACGGCGCCGGGCAGAGGCGCGGAACGGGACGGGGTTACCCGGCGATGAATTTCAGGGTCTGCTCGGGCGTGCTGTCGTCGCGGGTCAGGGTGGGGACGATGGTGCTGGTGCTCAGGCCGGCGGCGTAGCGCACGTCCTCGCCCAGGCCCAGGCGGCTGAGGTGCTGGCCGTGACCGCTGCTGCCCAGCGCTTCCAGGGGATTGCCGCCGTTGCGGCGCACGGTCAGGGCGATGCGGGCGCCGTCGTCGATGCTGAATTCACCCATGGCGAGCAGGTACTCGGCGAGCACGCCGGCGGCGTACACGTCTTCCAGGCCGACGTGGTTGTCGGTTCCGGCGCAGACGATGGCGATCTCCTCGGTGGCGGCGGCGCGGGCGCGGCGGGCGGCGGCGTGCGCGTTCGTCAGGGATGCCAGGAACACGTGCTTGCCGCTCTGCGCGGCGGTGTGGGCGGCGCCGGTGCCGTTGGTGGTGTTCATGACGACCGTCTTGCCGGTGAAGTTCTGCCCGGCGGCCTCGGCGGGGCTGTTGCCGAAGTCGAAGCCGGGGATGGGCAGGCCGCCGCGTTCCCCGCCGAGCAGGTAGGGGGTGCTTTCTCCTTCGGGACGCAGGGCGAGGGCGACGTCGGGGGTGGAGGTCAGCAGCAGGGCCTGCGCGCCGCGTTCGAGGTACGCGACGGCGGTGGTGGTGGCGCGCAGCACGTCGATGATGATGACGACATCCGGGTAGTTGCCGTGTGGGAGAAGGTCGACGCGGAGCCGCATGTTATTTCAGGGCCTCGCGCAGGCGTTCCAGTCCGGCCTGGGCGCCGTCCCTGCCGAACACGGCGCTTCCGGCGACGAGGTTGCTGGCCCCGGCGTTCACGACGGCGCGGGCGTTGGTGGGGCCAACGCCGCCGTCGACCTGTAACTCGGCGGCGCTGCCGGTCTCGTCGAGCCAGCGGCGGACGGTGCGGATGCGCTCGAGGCTGTGCGGGATGAATTTCTGGCCGCCGAAGCCGGGGTTGACGCTCATGATCAGGATCAGGTCCACGTCGTGCAGCAGGGGTTGCAGGGTTTCGAGGGGCGTGCCGGGGTTGAGGGTCACGCCGGCTTTCTTGCCGAGTTCGCGGATCTGCTGCACGGCCCGGTGGATGTGAGGGGTACTTTCGACATGGACGGTCAGGCCGTCGGCTCCGGCGTCCGCGAAGTCTTTCAGATAGCGTTCGGGGCGGTCGATCATCAGGTGAACGTCCATGAACAGGGGGCTGGCGGCGCGGGCGGCGGCGAGGATGGGCAGGCCGAAGGAGATGTTCGGGACGAACTGGCCGTCCATGACGTCCACGTGTGCCCAGTCGGCTCCGGCGATGGCGTTCAGTTCCTCGCCGAGGCGGCTGAAGTCGCTGGCGAGGATGCTCGGCGCGAGTTTCACGCGTCTGGAGGAATCGGGTTCGGCAGTCACGCCCGGTAGTCTAACATTGCATGCGTTACGTCAGGAACAGATGGTCGCCTCTGCTATTACAGATGAGCTGAATTCATGGGTGCGTGGTGGGGCGCTGCACCCTGTCACGCCTGCGGGAACGCCGCGTCCCGCGGGCCTAACGTGCGTTTGAGTGCGTGGCATGATGGGCGCATCAAGTCGTTTCACTTCCGGAGTGCGCGGCCCGCGCCCCTCACTCCGCCTCTCCTGACCCGCCGGAGGTCCACTGCATGACCCAACCCACGACCCCCCAGGCCGCCGACCTGAACGCCTGGAAAACCCTGGCCCGCAAGGACCTGCGCGGCGCGGAGCCCGGCACGCTGAACCGCGTGACGCCCGAGGGCCTGACCCTGAAAGCCCTGTACACCCGCGAGGACACCGAGGGCCTGGACGCCGACACCCTGCCGGGCCTGCCGCCCTTCACGCGCGGCCCGAGGGCCACCATGTACGCCGCGCGTCCCTGGACGATCCGGCAGTACGCGGGCTTCAGTACCGCCGAGGCCAGCAACGCCTTCTACCGCCGCAACCTCGCCGCCGGGCAGAAGGGCCTGTCGGTGGCCTTCGACCTCGCCACGCACCGCGGGTACGACAGCGACCACCCGCGCGTGGTGGGCGACGTGGGCAAGGCCGGGGTCGCCATCGACAGCGTCGAGGACATGAAGGTGCTGTTCGACGGCATCCCGCTGAGCGAGATGTCGGTGTCCATGACCATGAACGGCGCGGTCCTGCCGATCCTGGCGGGGTACATCGTGGCGGGGCTGGAGCAGGGCGCGACCCTCGATCAGCTGTCCGGGACCATCCAGAACGACATTCTGAAAGAGTTCATGGTCCGCAACACGTACATCTACCCTCCGGCGCCCAGCATGCGGATCATCGCGGACATCATCGAGTTCACGGCGCAGCAGATGCCGCGCTTCAACTCGATCAGTATTTCCGGGTACCACATTCAGGAGGCCGGGGCGAACGCCGCGCTGGAACTCGCGTACACCCTCGCGGACGGGCTGGAGTACGTGAAGGCCGCGCTCGGGAAGGGCCTGCACATCGACGAGTTCGCGCCGCGCCTGAGTTTCTTCTTCGGGATCGGCATGAACTTCTACACCGAGGTCGCCAAGCTCCGCGCCGCCCGCCTGCTCTGGAGCGAACTCATGGCGCCCTTCGAACCGAGGAATCCCATGAGCCGCGCGCTGCGCACCCACTGCCAGACGAGCGGCTGGAGCCTGACCGAGCAGGACCCGTACAACAACGTCATCCGCACGACCGTCGAGGCGATGGCGGCCGTGTTCGGCGGGACGCAGAGCCTCCACACGAACTCCTTCGACGAGGCCATCGGCCTCCCCACCGACTTCAGCGCCCGCATCGCACGGAACACCCAGCTGGTGATTCAGGAGGAGACGGGCATCCCGCACGTCGTGGACCCGTGGGGCGGCAGTTACCTGATGGAACGCCTCACGCACGACCTCGCGGAGAAGGCGCGGGAACTGATGCGCGAGGTCGAGGAACTGGGCGGCATGGCGAAAGCCATCGAGAGCGGCGTGCCGAAACTGCGCATCGAGGAATCCGCGGCGCGCAAACAGGCCCGCATCGACCGGGGCGAGGACGTGATCGTCGGCGTGAACAAGTACCGCCCGGCCGAGGCGACCAGCGTGGACGTGCTGGACATCGACAACGCCGCCGTGCGCGACTCGCAGATCGCCCGCCTGAACCACGTGAAGGCCAGCCGCGACAATGCCGCCGTCCAGGCCGCGCTGGACGCCCTGGAACACGCCGCCCGCAGCGGGTCAGGCAATCTGCTGGCCCTGAGTGTGACCGCGATGCAGGCCCGCTGCACCGTCGGCGAGGTCAGCGACGCCCTGGAACGCGCCTGGGGCCGCCACGCCGCCGAGATCCGCACCCTGAGTGGCGTGTACGCCGCCGGGTACGACGGTGACGAGGGCTTCGCCGCCCTGCAGGGCGAGATCGAGGCCTTTGCCGAGGCCGAGGGCCGCCGCCCCCGCATCCTCGTCGTGAAGATGGGACAGGACGGCCACGACCGCGGCGCGAAGGTCATCGCCACCGGCTTCGCCGACCTGGGCTTCGACGTGGACGTCGGCCCCCTCTTCCAGACGCCCGACGAGGCCGCGCGGCAGGCCATCGAGAACGACGTGCACGTCGTCGGCGTGAGCAGTCAGGCCGCCGGGCACAAGACCCTCGTCCCGCAGCTGATCGCCGCGCTGCGCGAACAGGGCGCCGGGGACATCCTCGTCGTCGTGGGCGGCGTCATCCCACAACAGGACTACCCCGCCCTGCGCGAGGCGGGCGCGGCGGGCATCTTCGGCCCCGGCACGCCCATCCTCAGCAGCGCCCGCGAAGTACTGAACCTCCTGCGGGCGCGCGAGCAGGCGTGAACGCAACCCTGGCCCCCTCCTCCGCGTACCTGCCCGCATGCTGAAGCGACTGAGGGCTGTGGCGGCGTGTGCCGTGCTGGGCATGGCTGGTCTGAGCGGTGCGGGTGCGGTGGGGATGACCCTGCCCGCACCGCCTGCGGGGCCGCCCGCGCAGGTGGGGGGCCTGCGGGTGTGCGAGCGGGGGGACACGACGTTCCTGCTGGACCGCTCGGGCCGGGTGCGGAGCCTGACGTACGCGCGGCTGGTGCCGGACAACACGCTGCGGGTGCGGCAGAGTTACGACCGGGCGGGGCGACTGACGGGCCTCAGCGTGAGCTGGAGTGGCTTCGCGGGTCGCCTGCTGGACGTGCGCGGGTCGTTCGACGCGCGGGGGCGACTGGTGAAGGAAACGGGGTTCCGCGCGCGGGGTGTGACGACGCCGCTGAGGTCGTACCTGCGGGCGGCGCCGAAGGGGCTGACATGCTGAAACGGGTGATGCTGGCGCTGCTGCTGAGTGCGCCGCTGTCGGGTGGTGCGGCACTGGCGGGCGGGCTGAGTGGTCCGGTGGGCCTCTCCCCTGCCGCGTCCGCGCGGGCGGTCGTGAGCGGGAACGACGCGGCGATGGGAGGGTGGCGGGCGTTCCAGGGCTCGTCGATGGGGTGCATCATGGACGCGTTCTTCGACGTGCAGACGTGGACGGACGCGCGCGGCACGGTGCGGCGGCTGGTGCTGCGCGCCGCGTCCGGCTGGAACCCGGACCGGACCGAGCAGCGCATCGACTGGGACGACGCGGGCCGCCCCCGCGCGTACTCGTGGGTGCTGCGCCGCACGCCCGGCCAGGACACAGTGGCCGCGCGGATCGAACGGCTGATCGGCCCGGACGGGCAGGTCGTGCAGACCCGCGAGTGGGGCGACGTGCACCCCGAGCACCGCGTCCCCTGGCCGACCCTGGAACGCGAACTGCGCCCCGCCGAGCTGATAGAGAGGTTCACTTGCCCGCCGCTGCCCATCCCCTGACGCTGCCGCTGCTGGCGGGCGCGCGGCGGGCGCTGGCGAAGGCGATCACGCTGGTCGAGTCCACGCGGCCCGAGCATGAGGCGCAGGCGCAGGCCCTCCTGTCGGAGGTGCTGCCGCGTGCGGGGCGGTCGGTGCGGATCGGCCTGACGGGCGTGCCGGGCGTGGGCAAGAGCACGTTCATCGAGGCGCTGGGGGTGCGGCTGGCCGACGCGGGGCACCGGGTGGCGGTGCTGGCCGTGGACCCCAGTTCGGCCCGGACGGGCGGCAGCATCATGGGTGACAAGACGCGCATGCCGCGCCTGACGGTGCATCCGAATGCGTTCATCCGCCCCAGCCCCAGCGGGGGCACGCTGGGCGGCGTGGCGCGGCGCACGCGCGAGTCGATCACGCTGTGCGAGGCGGCGGGTTTCGACGTGATTCTCGTGGAGACGGTGGGTGTGGGGCAGAGCGAGACGCAGGTGGCAGCCATGACGGACCTCTTTCTCCTGCTGACCCTCCCGAACGCGGGGGACGAGTTGCAGGGCATCAAGCGGGGGATCATGGAACTCGCGGACGTGTGCGTGGTGAACAAGGCCGACGTCAGCCCGCAGGCGGCGGTGCGCGCCCAGACGGAGTTGCGCACCGCGCTGACGCTGCTCACCCCGCATGACGCGCCGTGGCGACCCGTGGCACTGCGGGCCTCCGCGCTGACCGGTGAGGGGCTGGACGCGGTGTGGGCGACCGTCGAGGCGTACCGCGCCGCCGTGAACCTGCTCGAGAAACGGCAGCGGCAGGCGGCGCAGTGGTTCGACGAACTGCTGCGCGAGGCGGCGTGGCGGGCGTTCCAGGCGGGCCTGGACGGCGCGCAGTTGCAGGCACTGCGGGCGGACGTGGCAGCGGGGCGGTTGACGGCGGTGCAGGGCGTCGCGGCGCTGCTGGGTGGTCCCGCCCCTACTCCCCGGAGCTGACGCTCAGGTCCATGCTGGGCGTGGCGGGCGACACCCAGGGGTTCCCGCGGATCGTGAAACGCCACGGGAGGTTGCGCCCCTCGCGGATGCCGATGCGGGCGGTGACCTGCACCATCTCGTCGGGGAGGGGTGCGGGGGGCGGCAGGAGGTGGAGCTCCGGGGCGTTCACGGGCCGCCCGCTGATCCGGGCGGGGTCCAGGCCCAGGGCGTACACGAGTTTGGCGGGGCCGTTCGTCAGGTCGCGTTCGCGGGTGACGGGCCGGAAGGTCAGCATGTGCCCCAGTCCCTCCAGGGGTTCGATGGCGCGGATCAGGACGCTGGCGGCCACGCCCTGTTCGCGGCAGGCGACCTGCAGCAGCGGGTGGCCGTGCGCTGTCCAGAACAGCCACGTGCCGGGCGGGATGGCCATGTCGGCACTGCGGGCGGCGTGGAAGCGTCCGGCGGTGCAGGCGGGATCGCGGGGGCAGTCGTAGGCTTCGAGTTCCACGATGGTTCCCATGAGGCTGATTCCCACGGTGCTCTCATGGTCGGGCAGGCGGCGGACCAGGGTGCCGCCCAGCAGGTTCCGGGCGATCTGCACGGGATTCCCGTCGAAGTGGGCGGGCGGCAGGGGTGCGGTCATGCGCCGAGCCTACCGCGCGGTCAGTGCGGGTGGCCTTCAGGGAACCGCCTCATGACCCTCATGAGCGCTGGGTAAGGTGACGGGCCGCCCCCGTGACCACCGGTCAGCCAGGGGGGTCCATCCGCCTCTCCGCGCGGCGCGTCCCGGCCGTCACACCGGACCGGTCCACGGCCCGGCAGGGTCACCGGGCACGCCAGACGGACCGTTGCCTTTCACGTCGCGCAGAGCGGCGCCCGGTCATCCTGCCCCGCAGTGCCCACCCGACTCCCGGACGCCCCGACTGCCGCGACCCTGACCCTGGAGGTTCATTCCGTGGTTCTTTACCTTTCCATGGCCATCATTGCCATCTGCGTGCTGTGGGGCCTGCTGAATCCAGACGGGTTCGGTGCGGCCGCCACCGCCGCCATGAACTTCACCACCGAGAGTTTCGGCTGGTACTACCTGCTGGCCGTGCTGGCCTTCCTGATCTTCTGCGTGTACCTGGCGTTCAGCCGTCACGGCAGCGTGAAACTGGGCCGGGACGACGAGGAACCCGAGTTCAGCCGCTCCTCGTGGTTCGCCATGCTGTTCAGCGCCGGCATGGGCATCGGGCTGGTGTTCTGGGGCGTGGCCGAGCCTGTCTCGCACTACCTGACCCCGCCCGGCAACGTGGAAGCCCAGACGGCCGACGCGGCCCGCACGGCCCTGAAGTACTCGTTCTTCCACTGGGGCCTGCACCCCTGGGCGATCTACAGCGTGGTCGCGCTGAGCATCGCGTACTTCTCGTTCCGGCGGGGCGAGAAGGCCCTGATCAGCCGCACCTTCCGGCCGCTGCTGGGTGACCGGGTCGAGGGTCCGGTCGGGAAACTGATCGACGTGCTGGCGATCATCGCGACCGTGTTCGGCGTGGCCGCCTCGCTGGGTTTCGGGGCGGTGCAGATCAACAGCGGCCTGAACAGCGCCTTCGGCCTCAGCGTGGGTGTGCCCACCCAGCTGACGATCATCGGGGTGGTCACGGTCCTGTACCTGATCAGCGCCTCGACCGGCCTGACGCGGGGCATCCAGATTCTCTCGAACACCAACATGGTGCTGGCCGCGCTGCTGATGCTGGCCGTGTTCGTGCTGGGCCCCACGCGCTTCCTGCTGGAGACCTTCACCACCAGCGTCGGCGGGTACGCGCAGGACCTCATCAGCATGAGTACCCGCCTGACCCCGTTCAGCGGCAAGACCTGGGTGGGCGGCTGGACGCTGTTCTACTGGGCGTGGTGGATCGCGTGGGCGCCGTTCGTGGGGCTGTTCATCGCGCGCATCTCGCGCGGGCGGACCATCAAGGAGTTCGTGACCGGCGTGCTGCTGGTCCCCAGCCTCGTGAGTTTCGCGTGGTTCAGCGTGTTCGGCGGCAGCGCCCTCCAGAAATCCCTGACTGGCGACAGCGCGGTCATGGACGCCACGAAAGCCGACGTATCCACGGCGCTGTTCGCGCTGCTGGGGCACTTCCCGCTGAGTGGCGTGCTGGTCGTCCTGGCGACCCTGCTGATCGCGTCGTTCTTCATCACCAGTGCCGACTCGGCCACGTACGTGCTGGGCAGCCTGTCCAGCGAGGGCAGCGAGAACCCCAGCGGCCGCGTGAAGCTCGGCTGGGGCGTGTTGCAGAGCCTGATCGCGGTGGCGTTGCTGCTCAGCGGCGGCCTGAGCGGGTTGCAGAACGCCAGCATCGTGGCGGCCCTGCCGTTCAGCGTGATCATGCTGGGCATGTGCGTGTCCCTGATGCGTGCCCTGCAGAGCGAGAACCGCACGCCCCGCCCCACCAGAACGGCGCCCTCCCCTGCCCAGGCCTCCCCTGCCCAGGCCTCCCCTGCCCAGGCCTCCCATGCCACGGCCTCCCCCGCCGATCCCGCCCGGCCGGTCACTCCACCCACTCCCTGACCCGTAGCTTCATGCAGGCGGGGCCACCTCCATCTCCCGGAGGCGGCCCCGCCTTTCTGTTGCCTGTTGTCTGTTGTCTGTTGTCTGTTGTCTGTTGCCTGTTGCCTGTTGCCTTCGCTGCGCCCCACTACTTCCGGATCATCCGGAAACGCCGTGACAGGCGGTCCTCGCGGGTGGCGACCTCCTGAAGTTGCGCGGTCGTGACCTCCTCGACCGTGATGAACGCCTTGGGGTACGTGCCCTCGACGACGCGCAGCGCGGCGCGGAGTTTCTTGCGGGCAATCACGCTGAACATCACGCGGACCTCGCCGTCGCGGCCGCTGGCGTTCACGGTCGTCACGAAGAACCCGGCCTGCCGCAGCGCGTCGTGCACGTCCGGGGCGCTGACGGGCACGATGACGCGCAGCACGACCTTCCCGACGGCCAGCCAGCGTTCGATGTTCGCGCCGAGCATGGTCCCGGTGGCGTACCCGCCGGCGTACGCCACGAACTGCAGTGGGCTTTCCAGTTTGCCGAGCACCTGCGCGGCCGCCGCGAGCCAGATGATGGACTCGAAGAAACTCAGGACGCCTGCCATGCGGCGTTTCCCGCGGACCAGCATCCCGATCCGCAGGGTGCCCAGCGACACGTCTGCGATTCTGAGGGCGAAGATGAGCAGTGCGCCCATCAGCATGTCCAGGGTCAGGCCTTCCACGCCCGCAGCCTAGGTAAGGCCCGTATGAGAAGGGTCAGCGGCGCGACACCAGCAGGGTCAGCCCGCAGGCGGCCGTGCTCAGCCCCAGCGCACTCCACTGGACAGGAGACAGAGGCTGTCCCAGGACCAGTTGCAGCGTGCTGTGCGACACCGACACGGTCCACAGGGTCAGCATGACCGGCCACGTCGGCCACGCGCCGGGAACCGCGCGCGTGCGCCACACGTTCACGGCGGTCCAGATCAACCCGGCGACCGGCAGCGCCGCGAGGACCAGCCGCGCGGCCCGGTCGTCCGGGATGATCAGCAGGGACACGGTGTTCGCCGCCACGGCGAAGGTCAGGATCACCAGGAACAGGGCGCCCGTGCTCACGCTGGGGGCCGGGCCGGAGTGTCCGGAATCAGTCATGCGGTCAGCGTACCCCGGCGTGCAGCAGGTCCTGCTCGTAGATGCGGCGGACGGTGGTGTCGATGTCGGGTTCGCGGACGGTCAGGTCACGGATGGGCGCGTGGGCGGTGATCAGCGCGATGGGCGCGGCGGCCGGGCCGTGAAAGGCGTACACGGCGCGCACGCCGCCCGCGTTCAGCAATTCCAGGCCCGGAATGCGCGGGTCGGCGGGCGGCGTCTCGTAGTCCACCTGCACCTCGCGCGCGCCGCCGTAACGGGCTTGCAGGTCGTTCAGTTGCCCGTCGAACAGCAGTTGCCCGTGGTCGATGATCATGACGCGCCCGGCGAGGCGTTGCACGTCGGTCAGGTCGTGCGTGGTGAGCAGCACGGTCACGCCACGTTCCCGCGCGGTGTGCGCCACGAACTCGCGGACGCGTTCGCGGGCGATCACGTCCAGGCCGACGGTGGGTTCATCCAAGAACAGCAGTTCCGGGTCGTGCAGCAGCGCGGCGGCCAGGTCGGCGCGCATGCGCTGGCCCAGGCTCAGGGAGCGGGCGGGTGTGTTCAGGAACGGCCCGAGGTCCAGCAGGTCCGTGAACAGCGCGAGGTTCTCGCGGAAACGACCCTCCGGTACGCGGTACACGTGGCGCAGCAGTTCCAGGCTCTCGCGGACCGGCAGGTCCCACCACAGCGTGGTGCGCTGCCCGAACACCGCGCCCAGCCGCGCGACGTGCTCGCGGCGGTGCTTCCAGGGGGTCAGGCCGCCGACCGTGACCTCGCCGCTGTCCGGGACGAGCAGGCCGGTCAGGACCTTGATGGTGGTGCTTTTGCCCGCGCCGTTCGGGCCGAGGTACCCGACGATCTCGCCGCGCCCGACGCTGAAACTGACGTCCCGGACGGCAGTCATGATGCCGGTGGCGGGTGACAGCAGGCCGCCCTGCCGGACCCGGAAGGATTTACTGAGGTGCTGAACTTCGATCATGCTTGAACTCCTGCTCTGAACCCCGCTGCGCTGAACGCCCGTTCTGAAGGCACGCCCTGCCCGGCTGTGGGGTGCGGGGCGTTCAGGGTAGCGCGGGGCGGGTAGGACGCGCGGGTCACGTGCCGGTTCCCTGGTAGTGGCGCACCCCGAACCGGAAGAAACCGAGGGCGGCGCCCAGGGCCAGCAGGCCCACCGGGAGCGGCAGCAGCGCGGCCCAGTCGGGCAGGCCGTCCGGGAGGGGGCGGCCCAGGACACGCAGCACCGGGAAGTACGACAGGAACGCCGCCGGGATGATGAACGTGAAGGTGCGGCGCAGCGCGCGCCCGTAGATGTCCATGGGGTAACTGATCAGCGTGCGGCCCCCGTACGTCAGGACGTTCATGGCTTCCACGCTGTCCACCGTCCAGAAGGTCAGGGTGCCGCCCACCACGAACAGCGCGCCGAAAAAGGCGATCATGCCCAGCACGGCCCCCAGCAGCAGCAGGCACGTCTGCGGGTTCAGGGACAGTCCGGCGTGCGTCAGGCCGTACCCGGCGATGGCGGCGGCCAGTCCGACGCGGGCCACGCGGCGCAGCGCGAAATCCGAGGCGAACACCTGCAACGTCAGCGGGGCCGGGCGCAGCAGGAAGGTGCTGAACGTGCCGCTCCGGACGTGCCCGGACAGGTTGGGCGCGTCGAAGCCGCCGAAGAGGATGTCCATCAGCACGAACGCCAGTTCCGCCAGGCCGTACAGCAGGCACACCTCACCCAGCGTCCAGCCGCTGAGGCTGCCGAAGCGCGGCAGGACCAGCACCAGCGCGGCGAACTCGGCGGCGGTGATCAGCAGGGTGCCCAGCGAGTCCAGCAGGAACGACGTGCGGTACGCGCCCTGCGACCGGACCTGCGCGCCCAGCAGCCGGAAGTACAGGCGGGTGTGGTGGCGCAGGCTAGCCACCGGCGACCTCCAGCCGCCGCAGTCCGCGCCGCAGCGTGAAGGTGGTCACGGCCAGCAGCGCGCCCGTCCAGGCGAGCTGCGTGCCCAGCGCCACCCACGCGCCGGGGCCACTCCTGAGGCCCAGCCAGAGTTCCACGGTGGTGTTCAGCATGGACGGAAAGGGCGTGCAGGCCAGCGCCGCCTGCGCCCACGCCGGGAAGAACGCCAGCGGCATCAGGAACCCGCACCCCAGGCCAAGCAGCGCCCACGCGAACCGGCCGAATCCGGCGGCGTCCGGGGACCAGAACGCCGCGCAGTTCACCAGAAAGCGGAACAGGAACCCGCACGCCCAGGCCAGCGCGGCACTCAGGATCGTCTGCGTCCACGCGAGCGGCCCGGCCGGCCAGTGCAGCCCGCCGCCCGTGAACGCCGCGCCCAGCTGAAAGATCAGCAGCATCGGAAGGCCGCGCAGCGCGAACTGCGCCGCTGCCCGCCCGGCGTCCTGCGCGGCCCAGAAGCCCAGCAGGTTCATGGGGCGCAGCAGGTCCGTGCCGATCTCGCCCCGGTGAACGGTGCGCATGAAGTCCGTCCAGCCGAACAGGGCCAGCGCCATGATGAACGCCTGCATCAGCGCGGTGTACGTGACGGCGTCGGTCACGCTGTACCCGGCCACCTGCGGCCGCGCGCCGAACAGCGCCACGAGCACCGACACCCGCAGCAGCCCGAAAAACGCGTTGGTGACGACGCCCCACAGGGCCGCCTGCGGGTACGCGAAGGGCCGCCGGAAGCCCAGCCGCGCCACGGCGGCATACAGCGCCACGCCGGAACCGGCCGCGCCCGCGTGACGCTGCGGGGCGGGCGGTGATTGAATGGTCATACAGTCTCCCCCTCTCCAGAGACCGGGCGTCCTGCGTGCAGGCGTCCCGGTTGCCGAACTGGAAGCGGTCAGCCTACCCGAGCGGTCCCGCAAGCGACATACGCCGCATGGCAGAGGGCACGCACGCGGGGCCGGGCAGGCGCGGTACGCCCGGCCTCCCTCCCCCATCCATGCCCCCACCCTCTCCCCCACCGGGGAGTTCCGGGCGCGCCGGGGGCCGGGCGGGCCGCAGGGGGTACGCTGGGCAGACAGCGGTTCCGTCTGACCGGGGATGCGTGCCTGGGCAGGTACTGCGGGGCCGCTGTCTTCCTGCCTGAATCACGGCGCACCGGAAGTTCCCTGCCACGCCACTGCCCCTCACCCACCCGCACGAACCACCGGCCGCACGCGCCGGAACAGGAGGCACACCATGATGGACATCTTCAACATGCTCGGAGGAATGGGACAGGCCCAGCAGACCGTCGCTCAGAACACCGGCGCGAACCCCGGCCAGTCGCAGGCGGCCATCGAGGCGGCGCTGCCGCTGCTGCTGGGCGCCCTGACCCGCAACGCCGCGCAACCCGGCGGCCTGGACGCCCTGAACGGCGCCCTGAGCCGCCACGACGGCAGCGCCCTGGACGCCTTCACGCAGGGGCAGACGCCCGACACGCAGGACGGCCAGAAGATCCTGGGGCACGTGTTCGGCGGTCAGCAGCAGCAGGCGGCGCAGGCGGTCAGCAAACGCGCCGGGATCGACCCGCAGATGGCGATGCAGATCATGAGCATGCTGGCCCCGCTGGTCCTGGCCTACCTGAGCCGCCAGAAACAGGGACAGGGCGGCCAGGGTGGCGGCGCGGACCTGGGCAGCGTCCTGGGTGGCCTGCTGGGCGGCGGCGCGGCCGGCGGGCTGGGCGGCCTGCTCGGCGGGATGCTGGGCGGCGCACCCGCGCAGGGCCACCAGAACAGCGGCGTCCAGAACCAGTCCGCGCAGAACGGCGGGCTGGGCGGACTGCTGGGCAGCGTGCTGGGCGGCGCCGGGCAACCGCAGGCACAACCCACCCAGGCGGGCGGCGGACTGCTGGGCACCCTGAACAACGCGCTGGACAGCGACGGTGACGGCAGCGCCCTGGACGACCTGATCGGCATGTTCGGCGGCGCGCGCCGCTGAGGCGAGGCCGCACACACGCCTGATACGGACTCCGATTGAGCGGTCTTTGCAGCCCATTCAATCGGAGTCTGTATCAGTTATCCGTGCGTTCGCGTGAGCGGGGCTGGTAGCCGGGCGGGGTGTCGCTGCCGCCCGCGAAGAGGCTGGTGGTCAGGTAGCGGGCGCCGGTGTCGCAGGCGATGGTCGCCACGCGCTTTCCGGGGCCGAGGCGGCGGGCGACGTCCAGCGCGGCCCAGGCCATGGCGCCGCTGCTCATGCCCACGAAGATGCCTTCCTCCTGCGCCAGTCGGCGGGCCAGCGGGTAGGCGTCTTCCTCCCAGACCTGCACCACGCCGTCCAGAACGCTGCGGTCGAGGTTCTGCGGAATGAAGCCGGGTCCCATGCCCTGGAAGCCGTGGTCGCCGCGTTCGCCGCCGCTCAGGACGTTGCTGCGGGCGGGTTCGCAGGCGATGATCTGCACGTCCGGGTTCATGCGTTTCAGGTAACGGCCCACGCCGCTGATGGTGCCGCCGGTGCCGCTGCCGTACACGAACGCGTCGATGCGGCCGTCCATCTGCTCCCACAGTTCGGGGCCGGTGGTGGCCTCGTGCACGGCGGGGTTGGCGGGGTTGGTGAACTGGCCCATCATGACGGCGCCGGTGCGTTCGGCGATGGCTTCGGCTTCCTCGATGGCGGCCAGCATGCGGCGCTGCGGGTCGGTCAGGATCAGTTCGGCGCCGTAGGCGACCAGGGTGCGTTTGCGTTCCTCGCTCATCTGGGCGGGCATGCACAGGATCAGTTTGTACCCCTTGGCGGCCGCCACCTGCGCCAGCCCGATGCCGGTGTTGCCGCTGGTGGGTTCCACGATGGTCCCGCCGGGTTTCAGCAGGCCGCGCTGTTCGGCGTCCTCGACGAGGCCCAGCGCGGTGCGGTCCTTGATGCTCCCGCCGGGATTCTGGCCTTCCAGTTTCACGAACACGTCGGCCATGTCGGGGCCGGTCACGCGTTTCAGTTGCAGCAGGGGCGTGTGGCCGATGAGCGACTCGATCATGCCGCCCAGGATAGGCCCTGCGCGGCGCGGGAATCGGGGGGAAGCAGACAGGGGCGCCCCACAACACAGGGAGCCGCGCACCCATCACGGCGCGCGGCTCCCCGCCTCCTCCTCTGGTGCTTAGCGGGGAGGCTGGCTGTCCGGGGCGTCCTGTTCGGGCAGGGCGGCCTCGCCGGTCGCGTCGGGGCGGCTGGCCAGCGGGTCGATGTGCGGGGTTTCCTTGCTGACGCTGCTGACCAGGATGTCCAGCACGTTCCCGTCGCGGGCGGCCTGCACGGCGCGGTTGGTGACGATCTCGCCGATGTTCAGGATGATCGAGTCGTCGGGTGCGAGGATCACGCGGGTCACGGGGCGGCCCAGGGCGTCGCGGACCTTCTGCTCCTCGGCTTCCTGCTGGCGCTGGTCGATGACCTCACTGGCCTGCTCGCGCTTGTCGCCCAGCCAGTTCCTGGCGCGGTCGAGCAGGTTCCCGGCGCCCTCGCTGACGCTGGCCAGTCCGCCCGCGACGGCGGCCCCGGCAGCGGGTCCGGACGTGCCGGCGGCGCCGCCGGTCGTGGCGTCGATCAGGGCCTGCTGCACGCCCAGGTGGCGGGCGCGGTCGGCGATGGCCTGCGTCACGATCTGACCCTGCGCGGCCACGAGGCTCCCGCCGGGCGCGCGGACATCGCTGCGGACGCGGCGTCCCACCGCAGCTTCCAGGGTGTTCGGGTCCAGGGCGGCGCGTTCCCGCAGGCCCTGCACGCCGCTCCCGATGGCCCCGCCGGTCGCGGCGGCGGTCAGGGCGGCCAGTCGGCCGGTCTGCTCGGCGCGGTCCGCCTGGAAGGTGGTGATGGTCGCGCCGGCGGGCACGATGACCTCGCCCGCGTCGGTGCAGATCTCGCTGCTGGCGGTCTTGCCGGTCACGTAGGCTTTCTGACGTTCGGCGGTGGCGTCCTTCACGTCGGCGTAGGATTCCTGCACGCGGTCACGGGCGCTGCCGTACGCGTCGGCGATCACTCCGCCGGTCGCGGCGGCACTCAGCGCGGCGAGTTTCCCGGCGGTTTCGGCCTCGTCGGCGTGCGCGGCGGTGATGGTTTCGCCCTGCGCGACGATCAGGTGGCCGTCGGCGGTGATGTCACTGCCAGCGGTCTTGCCGGTCACGTAGGCTTTCTGGCGTTCGGCGGTGGCGTCCTTCACGTCGGCGTAGGTTTCCTGCACGCGGTCGCGGGCGCTGCCGTACGCGTCGGCGATCACTCCGCCGGTGGCGGCGGTGGCCAGCGCGGCGAGTTTCCCGGCGGTTTCGGCCTCGTCGGCCTGGGCGGCGGTGATGGTTTCGCCCTGCGCGACGATCACGCGGCCGTCCTCGGCGGTGATGTCACCCCCGGCGGTCTTGCCGACCACGTACTCCTTCTGGCGTTCGCGGGTGGCTTCCGCGATGTTCCCGTACGCACCTTTCACGCTGTCGGCGGCGTCGTAGTACACGCCTGCCACGCTCTGCCCGGCGGTCTGCAACGCGCCGCGCAGGCCACCGTCGTCCTGTTCCTGCATGGCGTTGGCGACCTCGACCGGCACGATGGCGGTGTCCACGCCGATCTGCACGCTTTCCGGGACGGGCACGAAGGTCCGCCCGCTGCTCAGGTCGGCGAACAGGCCGCCGGTCGCCTCGTAGCCTTCCACGCGGCCCGTGTATTCGTCGAAGAACACGTCGGCGATCTTCCCGAGGTTCTGGCCGTCGGTGGTCATCAGGGTCAGGCCGATCAGGCTGCTCTTGCTGTCCAGCGCTTCTTTCAGGCGGCCGTCCTCGCGGGTGGTGGTGACGGCGTCGGGCGCGCCGACCATGATGGCGTCCTCACCGATCGAGCGGATCTCGCCGAACGGCACGGCCTTGGCGGCACTGAACCAGCCGCCCTCGTCGACCAGCAGGCCCAGGACCTGATTGGCCTGATGGTCGAAGATCACGTCGTGGACGGTGTCGATTCTCTCGCCGCTGCTGACGGCGATGATGGGACGACCCAGAATTTCCTTGCCTTTAATCATGTGAGAACTCCGGTGAACTGCGGTGACGCCGAGGGGGGGGGATGGGGGAGGCGCCGGGTGAGGGTGGGCGTCGGGTGGGGATGGGCTTCGGGTGGGGGTGGGCGCCGGGCACGCTGCGCGGCCACGGCCTGTGCCGGGCTTCAGAAGCCGAGGTTCAGCAGGCCCTGGGGTTTGAGGTACAGGAAGTACGCCAGCAGGAACAGGACGATCAGAATGATCAGGACGATCAGGATCTTGCCGCCGTTACCGCCGGGATTGCCTTTGAGTCGGGTCATGGAGCCTCCAGTCGTGAGTGTATGAACGCCGCGCGCCGTTCTCCCGCGGGGCGGGTGATGGGTACTTGACTGAACCTTGGTGCCGCCTTTACCTGGGGTGGACGCTACGCTCTGGGCATGTCGAGTGAGTTGCCGTTCCTGCGTGCCGACGCCGCGCCCCCCGCCCCGCACGAGCGGCGACTGTCCGAGCTGCCACTGACGGTGCTGGTCGGCGTGACCGGCGTGGGCAAGAGCACCGCGCTGGCCGCCCTGATCGGCGCGGACGGGGGCGTGCGGGTCCTGCCGGACCGGCGCGAGGTGACGGACGCCGTGATGATCCTGCCGCTGGCGGGCGCGCCCGTGCGGGACCGTGAGGAACGCTTCCGGCTGACCGCGCAGTACCGGCAGGCCCATCCGGGCGGCATGGCGCAGGCGCTGGGGTCGCTGCTGGCCGACACGGGTCACTGGGGCGGGGCGCCGGTGTTCGACGGGCTGCGCGGGCTGGACGAGGTGCGGTACGCGGCGCAGTCGTTCCCGGCGTGGCGGTTCGTGGCGCTGGGCGCGCCGGACGCGGTGCGGGTGCGGCGCCTGCTGGGCCGCGCGGACGCCTTCGATCAGGTGAGCGGCGCCCAGGGCAGCGGGACGCTGCGGGAATCGCTGGCCGACCTGAAGGGCGCGGCAGAGGTTTTCACCCCGGCGGAACTGGACGCCCTGGCTGACCTGCCCGCTCAGGGGTTCGCGCCGGGCGACGTGCTGGCGAAGGTGAAGATCGTGGTGTCCGAACGGCGCAACTACGACCCGGCGGCGGCCGAGGCGTTCCTGCGGACCCTGCCGCCCGCGCGGGCGCTGGTGCTGGATACCGTGGCGCTGGACCCGGCGGGCGTGGCGGCCGCCGTGCGTGAATGGGCGGGGGGTGCGGCGTGAGCGTGCCCACCGTCGCGCGGGTCGAGGGACTGGTGTACCGCTTGCCGCTGACCTCGGCGCTGGCGTGGGGGGCGCACTCGGCCCTGAGTGCTGCCGAGCACGTGCTGGTGCAGGTCACGCTCTCGGACGGCACGGTGGGCGTGGCCGAGGCGACGCCGCGCCCCACCATCTACGGCGAGACGCCCGCCAGCGTGCTGGGCATCCTCGCGCACCTGGAAACGGGCCTGACCGGCGTGGCGATCACGGACGAGGCGGGACTGGATCGGGTGCGGAACAGTGTCGTGAACAACCACACGGCGCGCGGCGCGCTGGACATGGCCCTGCACGACGCCCGCGCGCGCGCCGCCGGGAGCAGCCTGTTCGGCACGCTGATGGGACCGAACACCCGCGTCCGCGTGAGCTTCATCCTGGGTATCGCCAGTCCGGACGACATGCTGGACGAGGCGCGGCGCGTGGTGCAGGCCGGGGTGCGCTGCCTGAAGGTGAAGGTGGGCCGCGAGCACGAACGCGACCTGCGCGTGATCCGGGCGCTGCGCGCCGAGTTCGGCCCTGACGTGCTGCTGTACGCCGACAGCAACGAGACCCTGAGCCCAGAATCGGCCCCGGCGGCGCTGGACGCCATGCGTGAGGCGGGCCTGATGTACGTGGAAGAACCGCTCCCGGCGCGGCAGTTGCGGGCGCGGGCCGCGCTTCACGCGCAGGGGCGACTGCCGGTCGTGGCGGACGACTCTTGCTTCACCCCGGCCGACCTGGACCGCGAACTGGACTTCGATACCTTCGACGTGCTGAACGTGAAAACCGCCCGCAACGGCTTCACGGATGGCCTGACCATGCTGCGCCGGGCCGCCGCGCACGGCAAGCGCGGCATGGTGGGATCGCAGGCCAGCACGGGCCTGGGCACGCTGCACGCGGCGCTGCTGTCCACGCAGGCCGAGGTGACCGAACCCTGCGAACTGAGTTTCGTCCTGAAATTGCAGGACGACCTGCTGAACGCGCCCATCGAGTTCCGGGACGGCTGGCTGGACGTGGCGGCCCTGAGCGGTCACGCGCTCGATCCGGCGAAAGTGGCCCGTTACCGCGTCGGGTAGGAGCGGCGCGGCCCTGTTCCGCAGCCAGGAACGCGAATGAAGGCCGGGGTGGGTCAGACAGGACAGATGCCTGTGACAGATCACGCAGAATAATGAGGTATGGATCAAGAAATGCTTAACGCATTGCTCCTGCCTCTGATGTTCAGCATGGCGGGCGGCACCTACGTCTACCTGCAACTCCCCGACCGCCGCGCCCAGGGGCTGCTGATCCTGACGCTGTTCCAGCTGGTCGGCGCGGTCGGCTACGTCATGGAACCCACCCTGAACCTGTTCATGCTGCTCTCGCTGCACGCCAGCGTGGTACTGGTCCTGCTGGTCCGTCACCTGCAGGCGCCCGCACCGGTCCAGCAACCCGGCGAACCCCGCCGCTGACAGCCCCGATACAGACAGCCCCGATACAGACAGGCCGGACGCCCAGGCAGGGTGCCTCCGGCCTGTTCTTCTATCGTCAGGGGCAGCAATGGTGCGGACACTGTTCAAGCGGCAGAGGGGAAAAGCATGGAAAACGTCTTCTGGAACGCCATTCCTGCTCACCCCCTCCCGGCCTCCCCCCTCAAGGGGGAGGAGTAAACACTGCGTGTTCATCGCTGGTCTGCCCTGAAGGGATGAACCTGTCCGCACCATTGATCATACGAATTCCATTTATTTCGTTGACAGATCGGAACACCACCGATCTGCCAACTCCACGTCCGGAATCCGCTTCTCTCCTACTCGCATCCGCTCGGATTGAACGGCTTTGTAAGCCATTCAATCGGAGTCCGTTTCATACGGCGCGCATCAGGGTCTGAATCTGGCGTTGCATGGCGTCCAGGACGGGGCGGCTGCGCAGGCAGTCCACCAGGGCGCGGGTCGCGTGGTGTTCGCTGCCGCTCAGCGCGCCGCGCAGGTGCTCCTGCACGGCGGGGTGCAGGCCGCCGCGCAGGAACAGCAGGTCGCGTAGCAGGTCGTCCACGCTGACGCTGGGGCCGGGCTCGCCGTCCGGGGTGGCGGTGTGAATCAGTGGACGGGCGCGGTCGTCGAGGGTCAGGGCGGCGCGCAGGGGGTGACCGGCGCGGCGGGTCACGTGCTCCAGCGTGGGCATGAAGGCGTTCACGAGGTTCAGGGCGAGGCTGCGGCCCAGGAAGGTCAGGCGGGGCTGGTCGCGCAGGGTGGCGTGCAGGGTCTGGGTCAGGTGGCGGGCGAGCCGGTCGCCCTCGTCCATCAGCGCGGCGTGCGGATCGGTGGGCGGGCCTTCCGGGGGCAGGCCTTCGGGAGGTGGGCCTTTGGGGGGTGGGCGGGTCACGCCGCTCATCGTGACATGCGGGCCAGGCGTGAACGGGGGGGGACCACGCCCCCGGCAGCTGTCTAAACAGGCGTTCGTTCTGGCCGTCCTGCACGCACGCGGCGCTTTTAGGTGAGCGGGAAGTGTGTGGTGTAAGCTCATCTGGTATGAACGTCATTGGGAAGGTCACGGTGCTGCCTCAGCTGCCCGACAGCATCGCAAGGCTGTCTGAACTCGCGTACAACCTGTACTGGTCGTGGACTCCGCACGCTCAGGCGCTGTATCAGGAACTGGACTACGGTATTTGGGAGCGCTTCCAGCACAACCCGGTACGCACCCTGCTGGAAGTCCCGCAGTCGCGCCTGAAAGAAGTCGCGGCCGACCCCGAGTACCTGAAACGCTACGCGCAGGTCATGGCCGACTTCGACGCCTACATGGGCAAGAAGGACACCTGGGCCGCCCGGAACGTGCCGGACATGAAACCCGTCGCCTACTTCAGCATGGAGTACGCGTACCACGAGTCGCTGCCCATCTACTCGGGCGGCCTGGGCGTGCTGGCGGGCGATCACTGCAAGAGCGCCTCGGACCTGGGGATTCCCTTCACGGCGGTCGGCATGCTGTTCCACCAGGGGTACTTCACGCAGCTGTTCGACAAGGACGGCTGGCAGAACGAAACCTACGACGAACTCGACCTGACCACCCTGCCCATCACGCCCGCTCTGACGCAGAGCGGCGAGGAAGCCCGCGTGAGCGTGGTCATCGGGAACCGCACCGTGCACTCGCGCATCTGGAACCTGAACGTGGGCCGCATCCGGGTGCTGCTGCTGGACACCAACGTCCCGCAGAACAGCCCCGAGGACCGCAAACTGACCGCCCGCCTGTACGGCGGCAACCAGGAACTGCGCGTGCAGCAGTACGTGCTGCTGGGCGTGGCCGGCATCCGCGCGCTGAGGCTGCTGGGCATCCCCGGCGACGTGTACCACATGAACGAGGGGCACGCCGCGCTGCTGGGCCTGGAACGCACCCGCGAGTACGTGGAGGCCGGCCTGGACTTCCGGACCGCCGTGGAAACCGTGGCCAGCTCCACGCTGTTCACCACGCACACGCCCGTCCCCGCCGGGAACGACGCGTTCGCTTACGACCTGATGGACCGTTACATCGGGTCGTGGCCCGCCCAGCTGGCCGCCAGCCGCGACGACCTGTACGCACTGGCCGAACACGAGCAGATGTGGGACGGTCACCCGGTCCCGACGTTCTCCATGACGGTGTTCGCGCTGAACATGAGCCGCGCCGCGAACGGCGTGTCCGAATTGCACGGCGAGGTCAGCCGCGACATGTGGAAGTTCCTGTATCCCGGCGCCGAGACCGAGGAAGTCCCGATCGGGCACGTCACGAACGGCGCGCACAACCTGACCTTTACCAGTCAGGCCATGCGCGACCTGCTGGGCACGGTGCTGCCCGCCGACTGGACCGAACGCCTGGAAGACGAGGCGATGTGGCAGGCCGTCGAGAACCTCACGGACGCGCAGCTCAGTGGCGTGCAGCTGGTCATGAAACGCGACATGATCACCTTCGTGCGCGGCCGCATGCGCGAGCAGAAGGTCCGTAACGGCGCCAGCGCCGCCGACGTGGCCGCCACCGACACGCTGCTCAGCGAGAACGCCCTGACCATCGGCTTCGCGCGCCGCTTCGCGACTTACAAGCGCGCCACACTGCTGTTCCGTGACCGTGAACGCCTCAGCCGCATCGTGAACCACCCGGACCGCCCGGTGCAGTTCGTGTTCGCCGGCAAGGCCCACCCGGCCGACAACCCCGGCAAGGCCTTCATCCAGGAGATCTACAAGGTCTCGCAGGAACCCGAGTTCCGCGGCAAGATCGTCATCCTGGAAAACTACGACATGCACGTCGCCCGTCACCTCGTGCAGGGCGTGGACATCTGGCTGAACAACCCCCGCCGCCCGCTGGAAGCCTCGGGGACCAGCGGCATGAAGGCCAGCTTCAACGGCAGCCCCAACTTCAGCGTGCTGGACGGCTGGTGGCGCGAAGGGTACGACACCACCAACGGCTGGCCCATCGGCGAGGAACGCGAGTACGCCGACCTGAACGTGCAGGACGACGCCGACGCCTACAGCCTGTACCACATCCTGGAAAACGACATCGTGCCCCGCTACTACGGGCAGGACACCGGGGACGCCTCGTGGGCGCACACCGTCCGCCGCGCCATCGAGACGTGCAGCCCGCGCTTCTCGATGCAGCGTCAGGTGATCGACTACGTGCAGAAGTACTACGTACCCATCGCCGCGCGCGGCGCGCAACTGGCCGCCAGCGACAGCGCCCGCGCCCGCGAGATCGCCAGCTGGAAAGGCTGGGTGCGCCAGCAGTGGCCGTACACCACCCTCAGCGCCCAGGCGACCCTGCCCGCCACCAGCCAGCCCGGCCAGACCGTGCCCGTCACGGCCACCGTGAACCCCGCCGGGATCAACCTGACCGAACTGCGCGTGGAAGCCGTCCTGAACCGCGCGGGCCAGCTGACCCACGTGCCCCTGACCAGCCGCGGCGACGGCACTTTCAGCGCCGACGTGCCCCTGAACGAGAGCGGCCTGTACTCGGTCGGCGTGCGCATGCTGCCCGTCGTGGACGGCCTGAGCAACGACCTGGAAGCCCGCCTGATCAAGTGGGCCTGAGCAAGTAGGCCTGAGCAGACCAAGCTGAGCTGCCGCTGACCCGGCGCCACGGACCCCCCCGCCCAGTCCGGCGGGGGGGTGCCGTTGTGCCCGGCCGCCGCGCCCTGCTGCCCTGCACGGGGTGACAGCTCGGCCATACCCGGAGCATCACCCCAGCGGGTAGCGTGGGGCATGAGCGACCAGACAGACGGCAGCGAACACCCCACCCCGAGCCACGGCGGCCAGACTCTCGACAGCCCGACTCCTGGCAGCCAGACGCCTGACAGTGACATGCTGAAGCTCGGCAAGCAGCGGCGGGCGCAGATCATGGGGCAGGGCTTCGTGGACCGCGCCTTCGCGGGCGACCCGGAGGCCTTCGGCGCGGACTACCAGCGGTTCCTGACCGAGTACGCCTGGGGGGCCGTGTGGGGGCGCGGCGGCCTGACGGACCGCGAGCGGCACATGGTCACGCTGGGCATCCTGGCGGCGCTGGGCCGCGACCGTGAACTGGAAGGGCACGTGCGCGCCACCGCCAACAGCGGCGTCAGCGAACGCGACCTGAGCGACGTGCTGCATCAGGTGGCCATCTACGCCGGGGTGCCTGCCGGACTGAACGGCTTCAACATCGCCGGGCGCGTGCTGGCCGAACGGAAGGCCGCGCAGGAACAGATTGAACAGGGACAGACGGAGCCG
This sequence comes from Deinococcus seoulensis, assembly GCF_014648115.1. Lineage (NCBI taxonomy): Bacteria > Thermotogati > Deinococcota > Deinococci > Deinococcales > Deinococcaceae > Deinococcus > Deinococcus seoulensis. Next base: position 119,234 of record NZ_BMQM01000003.1, on the reverse strand, counting down.
GGGCAGGACTGACGCGTGTCCTGGCAGCGTGTGCGTCCCGGCAGTGCAGACGCGCCCAGGGCGACTTCTAGCGCCCGCCACCGGAGCGCAGCCGGGCAGGTGGTCTAATGCCCGGCATGACTGCTGCCCGTCCCGCTGCCCGTTTCCGACCGGGCCTGCCGCCCATTCCGGCCCTGCTGCTGGCCATGCTGAGCATTCAGGGCGGCGCGGCGTTCGCCAAGACGCTGTTCCCCACGCTGGGCGCGGCCGGGACGACCACGGTGCGCGTGACGCTGGCCGCCGCGCTGCTGACGCTGGTGCTGCGCCCCCGACTGCGGCAGCTGACGCGGGCCGACTGGGCGGCCATCGTGCCGTACGGCGCGGCGCTGGGCCTGATGAACCTCGCGTTCTACGAGGCGCTGCGGTTCCTGCCGCTGGGGCTGGCCGTCACGCTGGAGTTCATCGGGCCGCTCACGCTGTCACTGATCCTGTCGCGCCGCGCCATCGACGTGGCGTGGGTGCTGCTGGCCGCGCTGGGCATCGCGCTGATCTCGCCGCTGGGGGAACTCCTGACCGGCGGGGCGCACGCGCCCGTCCCTGCGGCAGGTATCGGGCTGGCGCTGCTGGCCGGGGCGTTCTGGGCGCTGTACATCCTGGCGGGCGGCGCGGTCGGGCGGCGCGTGCCCGGCACGACCGGCGTGGTGGGCGGCATGATCGTCGCGGCACTCATCACACTGCCATTCGGGGTGGCCGAGGCGGGAACGCGCCTGCTCGCTCCGGGTACGCTGCTGCTGGGCCTGGGTGTGGCGGTGCTGTCCAGCGCCCTGCCGTACACGCTGGAGATGCGTGCCCTGCGCGCCATTCCCGCCCGCATTTTCGGCGTGATGATGAGCGTCGAGCCGGCCATCGCGGCGCTCAGCGGCCTGCTGTTCCTCGGCGAGCGCCTGGGGCCAGCGCAGTGGGCGGCGCTGGTCTGCGTGATCGCGGCGAGTGCCGGGATCAACCTGACCGGCAAGGCCGCCCCTCACGGCGAACCGGACCCCGTGAACTGATACGGACTCCGATTGAATGGGCTGCAAAGCCCGTTCGATCCGAGCGGAGCGAGTGGGAGCAAAACGGGTTCCGGACGTGGAGCCGGCAGGGGCGGTGAAGTTCCGGATTGTTGGCGAAACAAACGGAACCCGTATGAGGAGGGCAACAGGGAGTGGGCAGTGGCCCGGCGGCCTGCCTCCGTTCCACTGCCCACTCCCCTTCTACCCTGTTACTCCTGCCAGCTGACCTGGGTGTTGATGGCCTCGCCGCTGCCGGTCATCAGGAGGCCCAGTTGCGTTTCGGTGGCTCCGGCGGCGTCGACTTCACCGACGACGCGGCCCTCGTACATGACCAGGATGCGGTCGCTGAGGTTCATGACCTCGCCCAGGTCGGCGCTGATCAGCAGCACGGCGAGGCCCTGGTCGCGCGCCTCGACGATGCGGGCGTGAATGAATTCGATGGCGCCGATGTCCACGCCGCGCGTGGGCTGGCTGGCGACCAGGATTTTTGGGCCCTTGCGCATCTCGCGGGCCACGATGAGTTTCTGGGCGTTGCCGCCCGAGTAGCGTCCGGCCTGGAGGCTGGTGGAGCGGGGGCGCACGTCGTACTTCTCGCTGAGGTCGCGGGCGTTCTGTTCGATCACGTCGCGGTTCAGCAGGCCGCCGCGTCCGGCGAAGGGGGCGCGGTCGTGTTCGCCCAGGATGTAGTTCTCGGCGGTGGTCATGTCGAGCACCAGGCCGCGTTCGTTGCGGTCCTCGGGCACGTGTGACAGGCCGGACGCTTCGACTTCCCGCACGCCGCGCGCGACCTTCCCGAGGTACGTGATCTGCCCCTGGTACGTCTGGAGGCCGGTGATGGCCTCGACCAGTTCGCTCTGGCCGTTGCCCTCGACGCCCGCGATGCCCACGATCTCCCCGGCGCGTACCTGGAAGCTCACGCCGTCCACGGCGTTGCCGTGCTCGCCCTTCACGACGACGTTCTGGACGTTCAGGGCGACCTCGCCGGGCTGGGCGGGGGCCTTGCTGACTTTCAGGCTCACGTCGCGGCCCACCATCATGCGGGCCAGGAGTTCGGTCGTGGCGCCCTGGGCGGGGATGGTGCCGATCATCCGGCCGTCACGGATGACGCTGATGGTGTCACTGATGTGCAGCACCTCGTGCAGCTTGTGGCTGATGAAGATCACGGCGTTGCCGCTGGCGGCGTACTGGTTTTTCAGGAAGTCGAACAGTTCGTCGGTTTCGCTGGGGGTCAGGACGGCGGTGGGTTCGTCGAGGATCAGGATGCGCGCGCCGCGGTACAGGGTCTTGAGAATCTCGACCTTCTGCTGGAGACCCACGGGCAGCTCACCGACGATGGCGTCGGGGTTCAGGTCGAAGTTGAACTGGCGGATCAGTTCGGCCACGCGCCTGCGGGCGCCGGCGTAGTCGATGGCGCCGCCACGGGTGGGTTCCATGCCCAGGATGACGTTCTCGGTGACGGTCAGCGTCTCGACGAGCATGAAGTGCTGGAAGACCATGCCGATGCCGCGTTTGATGGCCTCGCTGGGGTCGGTCAGGTCGACGCTCTCGCCGTCCACGACGATCTGCCCGCTGGTGGGGGGCTGGATGCCGTACACGATCTTCATCAGGGTGCTCTTGCCGGCGCCGTTCTCGCCGCACAGGGCGTGAACGCTGCCCCAGCGGACTTCCATGGAGATGTTGTCGTTGGCGAGAACCAGCGGGAATCGTTTGGTGACGCCGCGCAACTCCAGCGCGTTCGGGGAGTTGTGCTGCACCTCGCGCAGCACGTCGGCAGTGGGAACGGTCATACCCCTCAGTTTACTGTCCAGACAGGCGGCCGCGCATCCTCTGCCCCCACCCGCCCGGCCGGGTGTACCCCCGCGCGCGGGTTGGGTCACAATACGGGCATCATGGAATCTTTCTGGCTGGCCGTCACGAACCTGGGACGCGACGAGGTTTTTATCGTGGCACTCGCACTGTACACATGGCTGGTCAGTCCGCGCGGCGGCCGGAACCTGGGCACGGCGTTCGCGCTGAGTTACCTGGTGAACGCCGCGCTGAAGTACGGCCTGAACCTGCCGCGCCCGTTCACGAACGACCCGGCGGCCGCGTCGGAGGCGGCGCGGGCCACGGCGGGCGGGCCGGGCCTGCCGAGCGGGCACTCGCAGATGGCCGCGACCCTGTGGGGCGGCGTGGCGCTGCAACTGCGCCGCCCGTGGGTGACCTGGGCGGCCGCCGCGCTGATCGTGCTGATTGCCGCGTCGCGGCTGGTCCTGAACGTGCACTACCCCAGTGACGTGATCGTGGGCCTGACGCTGGGCGCGCTGTTCGCGCTGGTGGCGGCCCGCGTGACCTTCCCGCAGGGCGGCGCGCTGCGCTGGGCGCCGCCGCTGGGCGCGTTGATCGTGGCGGCGCTGCTGCCCGCCGGGACGCCGCGCGAGTTCGCAGCGGGGCTGGGCATGGCGGCCGGGTTCTGGTTCGTGCAGCCGCGCTTCACGCCGCCCACGACGGTGAGCGGCCGCCTGATCGTGGCGGTGGCCGGGCTGGTGGTGGTGTTCGCGGTGTACTTCGGGCTGGGGGCGCTGCCGGACGGGATCAAGGAGGTCGGGCTGGTGCGGGCGCTGCGGTACGCGCTGCTGGTGCTGGTGGCGGCCGAGGGCGTGCCGCTGCTGCTGCGCCGCTGGCTGCCCGTGGGGCCGGCACAGGCCGCCGTGACGGGTGAACGGGTCGTCCACTGACCCTGGGTGCGCCCGGGGGCGGGTTCGCGCTGCACTGAACCGTGAGAAGGCGTACACTATCTGCACGTTTCAACAAGCAATTCAGTTGCGGGATCATCGGTTCGGCAGGCACACGGCGTTCTTCTCAGAGTGGAGGTCAGGCACATGCAGACACGCGAACGGCTCTCACGGTTCCTTCTTCCCGGCCTGCTGGCCCTCGGCGCTCCGGTGGTCCTGGCGCAGACGGCCACCTCTCCGACCACCACTCCGGCCACCACCGACAGCGCCCTGGCGGCCCTGACGCCCAGCGCCGCGCGTGGCGAGACCCTCAGCGGCGGCTGCGCCGGCTGCCACGCCCCCACCGGGCGCGCCCCGGTCCTGAAGGGCCAGCCAGCCCCGCAGATCCGCACCGCACTCCTGGCGTTCCGCGCGAAAACCCGGCCGAACGGCACCATGCAGAACGTCGCCTCGCGCCTGAGCGACCAGGACATCGTGGATATCGCGGCCTTCTACTCCGGCGACAGCAGCGCCCCGGCGGCCGCTCCGGCCCCCACCCCCGTCCCGGCGACTCCCCCACCGACCACGGAACCCGCGCCGCCCACCACCCCACCCGCGACTCCGCCCGCGACGGGAGCCGCCCCCACCGGCGAGACCCTGTATCAGGTGGGCGCGGCGGCGCGCGGCGTGATCGCCTGCGCGGTCTGCCACGGCGAGACCGGCGCAGGGGCCGAGGCCGTGGGCGTGCCCGCCATCACGGGCCGCACCGCCGCGTCCGTCCTGGAGCAACTGCGGGCCTACAAGAGCGGTCCCGTGACCGGCATTCCCTACCCGGACGCCATGCACATTGCCCTGGCGCCCATGACCGACGCCGACCTGAACGCCGTCGCCGCGTACGTCGCCACCCTGAAGTGACGCACCGGGGAATGGCCCGCCCTGCACCGCAGAGGCGGGCCACTTCCCGGAGTCCGTATCAGCGCACCCGCACGCCCTTGCTGGCGGGTTGCGTGCGGAGCCAGCGCACGAAGCGCTGCACGTCCGGGTGGGCGCGCAGCGCACCGATGTCCTGGTAGTCGCGGGCCAGTTCGGCGTTGCTGAAGGTGCGGTGCAGGAAACTGTGGCAGGGGCGGCACAGCAGCGTGGTGGGCAGGTCGGCCACGCGCACGCCCTGGCGGCGGCCCTGCGAGCGGGGCAGCAGGTGGTGTTCGGTCAGGTTCGGCACGGCCCGGCCGCACAGGGCGCAGGTGGGCGCGGGGCTGGGTGGCGGGGGCCAGGTGGGTGCGGGGGACCGGCGGGCCATGCGTGAGGATACGGGCGCACGCGAGGGCCGGACTGTCTGACGCTGAACAGTCTGGCCGGGCAGATGGGTTGGAGGCCGTTAGTCGAAGGCCGTTACAGGCGGGTCAGGTTGGGGTACTTCTGGATGGCCTCGTCCTCGCTGAGGAATTCACCCTCGGCGTCGGGGCTCCAGACGACCTCGGCGCGGATCAGGTCGCCGGGCGCGACGGCGCTGATGGCGCTCAGGGCGGCGCGGGCCTCGGCGGCGTTGGTGGCTCCGGCGGGCGGCAGGGCGGCCAGGGTATGTGCGGCGACGGCCAGCGTCACGGCGAGGTACTGGTCGGCGGCGTCGTGCTTGAAGGTGTAGTCGTCGCGGCGGGCGTAGCCGCTGTTGGGGTCGCGGTTCTGGTAGTTGCTGGTGGTCTGCTCGGTGAAGGCGGCGCGGGCCTCGGTGGCCCAGGCGCCCACCTGACTGTCGGCGGTGCTCGCGGAGCCCTGGGCGCGCTGCACGTTGCCGTACACCCAGCGTTCCGGGTGGCGCAGCGCAACCAGCGCGGCTTCCTGCATCATGCGGGTCAGTCCGGCGTTGGTGTCGGGGTCGCCGTTCTGCGCGACGCGTTGCAGGGCGCGTTTGACCTCGTCACCCTCGGCCAGCAGCAGTTGCACGCTGACGGCCTGCGCGGTCCCGCTGAGCCCGGCGAGGCCCTTGCCGCCCCCGCCGAGGCTGCGGCGCATGCTGCTGATCACCACGAAGATCACCACGCCGAAGATGATCATGGTGATCAGGCCGCCGCCGCCACCGCTGCTGTACCCGTACCCGCCGCCGCCGTTGATGATGATCGGGCCGCTGTACCCGCCTCCGCTATAGCCGCCGCCGCTGTACCCGCCGCCCCGGCTGGAGCTGCCGCCGCTGTACCCACCTCCGGAGCTGCTGGAACCACCGGAGCTGCGGGAACTACCGCCGAAACCCCCGCCGGACTGCGCGTGGGCAGGAGTGAGCAGCAGAACCGTCAGGGCCAGCAGCGTCAGCAGCAGGGCGCTCAGAAGGAGGGGGCGACGGACGCCGGGACTGAGTTGGGCGGGCTGCATGGGTGCAGTGTACGGGTCGGCGCGGCGGGGCGTTCCAGGGGCGGGTCTTTGGGCGGGCTTCATGCGCGGGTGTGCGGGGCGGGTACACTGCCCGCGTGAGTGACGAGCGACGCGACGTGATAACCCTGAGTGCCGGGCAGTGGGACGCCTTCCTGGACAGCCTGTTCGAACGGGATGAACGCCTGGACCTGCGCCAGGAGGGCGAATCGTACCGCCGGGACGAGGCCGTGGACGCCTACGTGCTCAGCGGGCACGCCGAGGCGCTGCGCAGCGCCGACGTGGACGGCGACGTGTGGGGCACCCTGGAGGACATCGAGGAGACGGCCGACACCGAGGATGAAGCCTGGGAGAAGATCGTGGCGTTCTACCTGGGCCGCGAGTGCGTGCTGGTGCGCGTGGAGGACACCGAGGAACCCGAGGAATGGGTGCTGGGGCGTGAACTGGCGCGCCGCCTGGGTCTGCTCTGAACGCCCGGCGGTCCGCGCGGGGAACGGCGGGGGCGTGAACTGCCCCTGAATCGTGGCTCATCCTGCACAGATGAGCGGGGCGTAGGCTGACTCTCATGAAAAGTGATCGTCATTTTCCCGTGAAACGTCTGCTGGTCCTGGGTGCCCTGGTGGGCGCCGGCGCTTACTACTTCAGCCGTGAGCAGAACCGCCGCGCCCTGGACGCCAAACTGGCGGACCTGGGCCTCAAGGACGCCGCGCAGGACGTCGGCCAGAGCGTCACCAAGAGCTGGGAGAAGACGAAGGACGCCGCCAAGGACGCCGGGGCCGTGATTGCCGACAAGGCAGGCGAGGTCAAGGACGCCGCCGCCGGTGGCGCGCAGGCCGCCGCCGACAAGGTCAAGGAAGTCGCCGGTGACGTGAAAGGCGCCGTGGCCGACGCCTCCGGCAAAGCCGCCGACGCCGCCAGGGACACCGCCGCGACCGCCAGCGACAAGGCCGCCGACGTGGCTGACAAGGCCAGGGACGCCGCTGCCGACGCGAAGGACGCCGCTGCCGACAAGGCCGCCGAGGTCAAGGCCGACGCGCAGGCCAAGGTCGCCGAGGTGAAGGCCGACGCCACCAAGGCCGCCAACGACGTCAAGGGTGCTGCCCGCGACGCCAAGAAATCCTGATCCATTTTCTGCCAGCGCCGCGCCCCCTCCCCCACCGGAGGGGGCGCGGCCTCTCGATCTGCCCCGCTGGACCGTGACGCCCGCTCCGGCAGGGGCGGCGCGGGGCCGCTACACTCGGCGGCATGACACGCCGGGACCTTGACTCTGGAACCCAGACGCTGGAGCGCACGCGAACGCAGCGGCCCCGCCTGTTCCGGGTACTGCTGCTGAACGACGATTACACCCCGATGGAATTCGTGGTGGAGGTGCTGCGCCGCTTCTTCCGCAAGTCCGAACAGGAGGCCGAGCTGATCATGCTGGCCGTGCATCACAAGGGGCAGGGCGTGGCGGGCGTGTACTCGCGGGACGTGGCCGAGACGAAAGTGGCGCAGGTGATGGCGGCCGCGCGGCACGAGGGATTCCCGCTGCGCGTGGTGGCCGAACCGGAGGCGGGCGAATGATCAGTGATCACTTACAGGTGACGATTGGCCGCGCGGCGGATTACGCGCGGGAGGCGGGGCATGAGCTGGTGACGCTGGAGCACCTGCTGCTGGCCCTGACGCACGACCCGGAGGGCCGCGAGGCGCTGCTGGCCGTGGGCGTGGACGTGGAGCGGTTGCGGGACGATCTTCAGTCTGTGCTGTCGGCGCTGGACGCCGTGCCGGACGCCGAGCCGGATTTCACGCTGGGCGTTCACCGGGTCGTGGAGGGCGCGGTGCTGCAACTGCACGCCAGCGGGAAGGGCGGGCAGGAGGCGGACGGCGCGCGGGTGCTGGTCGAGCTGCTGGAGGAGGAGGACAGTCCGGCGCGCGCGGCCATCGAGGCGCAGGGGGCGTCGCGGCTGGACGTGCTGAATTTCGTGTCTCACGGGGCGGCGAAGGTGCCGGGCCGTGAACGGGAGCGGCGCGTGGCGGGCGTGGACGGCGCGGCCCCGGACGGCGCTGAGGGCGCGGCGCCGGAGGTGGACCCGCTGGAGGCGTACGCGTCGGACCTGACGGCACTGGCGCGGGCCGGGCAGTTCGATCCGGTGATCGGGCGCGAGGCGGAACTGGAGCGCACGGTGCACATTCTGGCGCGGCGCGGGAAGAACAACCCGGTGCTGGTCGGCGAGCCGGGCGTGGGCAAGACCGCGCTGGCCGAGGGGCTGGCGCAGCGGATCGCGGACGGGCGGGCGCCGGGCTTCCTGAAGGGCGCCAGCGTGTTCGCGCTGGACCTGGGGGCCCTGCTGGCGGGCACACGCTACCGGGGCGATTTCGAGGCGCGGCTGAAGGCGGTCCTCTCGGCGCTGGACGGGCGGAACGCGGTGCTGTTCATCGACGAGCTGCACACGCTGGTGGGGGCCGGGGCGACCGAGGGCGGGAACGTGGACGCCGCGAACCTCCTCAAGCCCGCGCTGGCACGCGGCAGCGCGCACGGGCATGGCCTGCGGGTGCTGGGCGCGACCACGCCGGCCGAGCTGCGCTTCCTGGAGAAGGACCGGGCGTTGTGGCGGCGGTTCCAGACGGTCGAGGTGCCCGAGCCGTCCGAGGAGGACGCCCTGAAGATCGTGCAGGGGCTGTCCGGGCGTTACGAGGCGCATCACGGGGTGACGTTCACGCCGGGCGCGCTGGAGGCGGCGGTGGGGCTCTCGGTGCGGTACCTGCGGGACCGGTTCCTGCCGGACAAGGCCATCGACGTGCTCGACGAGTCCGGCGCGGCGCGCAGCAGTACGGGGAAGGGCGGCACCATCGACGTGCCGGACATCGAGGGCACGGTGGCCCGCATGGCGCGCGTGCCGCTGGGCGCGGTGCGGGCCGAGGAGGTCACGTCACTGGCGACGCTGGGCGCGGACCTGCGGGCGCGGGTGTTCGGGCAGGACGCGGCCGTGGACGCCGTGGCAAGCGCCGTGAAACTGGCCCGCGCGGGCCTGCGCGACCCGCAGAAACCGCAGGGGGCGTTCCTGTTCGCCGGGCCGACCGGGGTGGGCAAGACCGAACTGGCCCGCGCGCTGGCCGACCGGCTGGGCATTCACCTGGCGCGCTTCGACATGAGCGAGTACCAGGAGGCGCACACGGTCGCCCGGCTGATCGGAGCGCCGCCCGGCTACGTGGGTTTCGATCAGGGGGGCCTGCTGACGGACGCCGTGGCGCGGCACCCGCACGCGGTGGTGCTGCTCGACGAGATCGAGAAGGCGCACCCGGACGTGTACAACGTCTTCCTGCAACTGATGGATCACGGCACCCTGACCGACCACACCGGCAAGAAGGTGGACGGACGCGGCCTGATCCTGATCTTCACCACGAACGCCGGGGCGGCCGACGCGTCACGGCCCGCGCTGGGCTTCGGGCGGGTGGGCCGCGCGGGCGAGGAGGCCGAGGCCGTCAAACGGACCTTCACGCCGGAGTTCCGTAACCGCCTGGACGCGGTACTGCACTTCGCGCCGCTGTCTGCGGCGGTCATGGGCGGCGTGGTGGACAAGTTCATCCGGGAGTTGCAGGCGCAACTGGCCGGGCGGGGCGTGACGGTCACGGTCAGTGCGGCGGCCCGCGCGCGACTGGCCGAACTGGGGTACGACCCGGCGATGGGTGCGCGCCCGCTGGCCCGCGTGATCGAGACGCGCCTCAAGCGTCCGCTGGCCGACGAGCTGCTGTTCGGGCGGCTGAAGGACGGCGGAAGCGTGAAGGTGGGCGTCCGGAACGGCGAATTCACGTTCACCTGATCACGTTCAACTGATCAATGGTGCGGACAGGTTCATAACTTCAGGCAGACCAGCGATGAACACGCCGTGTCTACTCCTCCCCCTTGAGGGGGGAGGCTGGGAGGGGGTGAGCAGGAATGGCGTTACAGAAGACGTTTTCCGTGCGTGTCGCCTCTGGCGCTTGCAATGTGTCCGCACCAGTGCTGATACGGACCCGGATTGAATGGGCTGCGAAGCCTCTCAATCGGAGTGCGTATATCACACTTCCCGGCGCGGTTCGGCGCAGGTGCGTGCCCGGATGTTTACGGAAAATTCACCTTTCAGCGTTTGTTTTCGGCGTGCTGGACGTAAAGACTTCCTGCGGTTCTCCTCATCTGACGGGCGGGGGCAGCGGTGAAGATGAGGGCATGAAACCCACCCTGCTGGCCCTGCTGACCGCTGCCCTCCTCGCCTCCTGCGCTCCCAAGGAAGAAACCACCACCACGACCGACAACAGCACCGTCTCCACCGAGACGAACGAGCCCGGCGTGGACAACCCCATCGCTGAAGGCGAGGGCGCCATGGACAACGCTGCCGACCCCGGCGTCGACAGCACCATGACCAACGACGACGACGCCAACACGAGCGAGGAAGTCGACATGGCCGTCGGCGACGGCCTGGAAGGCACCGTGACCGACTTCGACGGCACCGCCAAGACCTTCACGCTGAACGAGAACGACGCCAACTACGCCGTCACCATCGACGACGCCACCGTGTTCGAGGGCGGCGCCACCACCGCCGACGAGTTCTTCGGTGCGGACCGCGCTGACGCCAGCGTTGCCGTCGAGGGCGAGATCGACGAGGCCGCCAGCACCCTGAAGGCCAACAAGATCACCCTGAACTGATCCACCCGGATCGTGAACGGCCGGACTCCTGCGGGGGTCCGGTCTTTTCTGTGCGTTGCGGGAGGCGTGACTGCGGGACCGGCGCTATGCTGCCCGGCATGCCTGAACCCGTCGTGATCCGCCCCGCCGCTGCCTTCGACGCGGCGTTCGCCGTGCCGCTGGTGCAGCAGACCATCGGGCAGGTGGGGCTGGCCCTGACCGGGACCGATTCGGATACCGGGGCGGCGCGGGCCATGCTGGGCTTCTTTCCTCTGCGGGGCAACCGCCTGAGTTACGAGCACGTGCTGATCGCCGCGCGTGGCGCCGAACCGCTGGGGCTGCTGCTGGCGTACCCCGGCGCACAGGCGGCGGCGCTGGACGATCCGTTCCGCGAGCGGCTGGTGTCGCTGGGCCTTCCTGGTCACGTGGAGTCCGAGGGCACGCCGGGCGAACTGTACGTGGACACGCTGGCCGTGACCGAGACGGCGCGCGGGCAGGGTGTGGGGGCCACACTGCTGGAAGCGGCGGCGGCGCGGGCGCGCACGCTGGGCCTGAGCCGCGTGGGCCTGCTGGTCGAGGACGGGAACCGGGCCGCTGCGCTGTACGCCCGCGTGGGCTTCCGCGCGGCAGGCACCCGGTCCCTGGCGGGCGGGACATACACGCACATGGTCTGGACACTGCCGCAGTGACCCGCGCTGCGTGCGCGGCGCGTCATCCGTCCGGTTGATCCGCGCGTGGCGTGCGGGCGCTATGCTCGGCGGCGTGCGCCGGATTGTGTGGGTTCTTGTTGCGGCGGCGGGTCTGGCAGCGGTCGTTGCCCCTGCCGCTCCGTTTCTCTCGCGGTACGCGGCCATTCCGCGCAAGGCGGACGGCCCGGTGACGGTGCTGCTGGCGGGCGTGGACGTGGATTACGACGACAGCGCCGCCGTGTGGCCCTGGCCCGCCAAGGCCGAGTCGTACACGACCCGCACCGACACCATCATGCTCACGCAGGTGTGGCCGGACGGGCGGGTGAACATCCTGGGCGTGCCGCGCGACTCGTGGGTGAACATGCCGGGGTACGGGTGGGGCAAGATCAACGCCGCGAACGTGCACGGCGGCCCGGACATGCTGGTGCGGGCCGTGCAGACCCTGACGGGTGTGAGCGTGGACGCCTACGCGCTCGTCAGCCTGAACGCCATTCCGGCCCTGACCGAGGCGGCGGGCGGCGTGACGGTGGATGTGGGGCAGGCCATGAAGTACGACGACAACGCCGGGAAGCTGCACATCGACCTGAAGCCGGGGCGGCAGCGCCTGAACGGCGAGCAGGCGGCCGGGTTCCTGCGGTTCCGGCACGACAACCTGGGTGATATCGGGCGGATCGCGCGGCAGCAGCAGTTCGTGTCGGCGCTGGGCGCGCAGGTGCGTAACCCGCTGAACGTGTGGCGGTTGCCGATGATGGTGAGTGCTGTGGACCGCAACATGAAGACCAACCTGACGCGCGCGCAGGTGGCGGCCCTGACCGGCGCGGCGCTGGGCGGGCCACAGGTGCGGACCTTCAGCGTGCCCGGTGATTTCGGGTACCGGGGCGCGGCGAGCGTGTGGGAGGTGAATCAGGCGGCACTCAGCGCACTGGTCCGCAAGGAGTTCCGTGATCCGGACGACGTGCGCGCCCTGGGCGTGGCGGTCGTGAACACCGACGCCCCGGACGGCGCGGCGGGCCGTCTGAAGGCGCGACTGGAGGGCCTGGGGTACTCGAACGTGTGGATTGCCAGCGAGCCGCGCGGGCCGGCGCCCACCACCGTGACGGGCGCGGCGGCGGCGCGGGTGCTGCGTGACGTGGGGCACGGGTCGGTGGTCGATACGCCCGGCGTGTCCGGCGCGGACGTGACCGTGCGGCTGGGGTCGGATACGCCCGCACCCTGAGCGCAGTCGGGAGTGGGCGGCGGGAGGGGCGGCGCCCCCCTTGATCTGAAACGATTCAGATCGTACTGTGCTGGGTATGACCTCCTCCCTGACCGGCGAACTGAAGTGGTGGCAGAGCGGCATCATCTACCAGATCTACCCGCGTTCCTACCAGGACGACAGCGGCGACGGCGTGGGCGACCTGCGCGGCATCACCCGCCGCCTGCCGTACGTGGCCAGCCTGGGCGTGCGGGCCGTGTGGCTCTCCCCCATCTTCAGGAGCCCCATGCGGGACTTCGGGTACGACGTGGCCGACTACTGCGACATCGACCCGCTGTTCGGAACGCTGGAGGACTTCGACGCCTTCGTCGCCGAGGCGCACCGCCTGGGCCTGAAGGTCATGCTGGACTACGTACCCAACCACTCCTCCAGTGACCACGCCTGGTTCCAGGAGGCGCTGACCGGCAAGGCAAGCGCGAAACGCGACTGGTACGTGTGGCGCGACCCCGCCGAGGGCGGCGGCGTGCCGAACAACTGGAAGTCCTTCTTCGGCGGCCCCGCCTGGACGCTGGACGAGGCCAGCGGGCAGTACTACCTGCATCAGTTCCTGCCCAGCCAGCCGGACCTGAACTGGCGCAACCCCGACGTGCGGCAGGCGATGTTCGACGCGCTGCGCTTCTGGATGCGCTGCGGCGTGGACGGCTTCCGCGTGGACGTCATCTGGCTGCTGGCCGAGGACGACCGCTACCTGGACGAACCCGAGAACCCCGACTGGCAGCCCGGACAGCCCGAACACTGGAGCCTCCTGCACCCGTACACGCAGGACCAGCCCGAGACGCACGAGTACATCCGCGAGATGCGAGCCGTGCTGGACGAGTTCGATGACCGCATGATGGTCGGCGAGATCTACCTGCCGGTCGAGCAGCTCCTGCCGTACTCGGGCACCCAGGACGCGCCCATGGTGCACCTGCCGTTCAACTTCCACCTGATCCTGCTGCCCTGGAACGCGGCCGGGGTGCGGCAGTTCGCGGACGGGTACGACGCGGCGTGCCTCGCGGCGGGCGCGTGGCCGAACTGGGTGCTGGGCAACCACGACCAGCACCGCTTCCGCAGCCGCGTGGGCGACGCGCAGTACCGCGTGGCTCAGACCCTGCTGCTGACGCTGCGCGGCACGCCCACCGTGTACTACGGCGACGAGATCGGCATGCACGACGTCGAGATTCCCGAGGGCCGCATCGTGGATCCGGCCGCGCTGCAACAGCCCGACAGCCCCGAGGCGGGCCGCGACCCGGAACGCACCCCCATGCAGTGGGACGCTGGCGTGAACGCGGGCTTCAGCGCCGACGGCACGACCCCCTGGCTGCCCATCGCCGACGACTTCGCCACCCTGAACGTCGCCGCGCAGGAGGGCGACCCGGCCAGCGACCTGAACTACTTCCGCGCCCTGACCCGCCTGCGCCAGGAACACCCCGCGCTGATCGGCGGCACGTACCGCAGCGTGGACGCCCCGGAGGGCGTGTTCGCCTTCATGCGTGAGGGGCACGGCGAGACCCTGACCGTCCTGCTGAACTTCGGTGAGCAGACCCACGACCTCGGCGCCCTGGCGCGCGGCGAGACCCTGCTGAGCAGCGTGGGCGACCAGCCCACGAGTGGCGCGGCCCTGCGCCCGAACGAGGCCCGCATCCTGCGCTGAGGGAGGGCACGGGAGCGGGACGGGAGCGGGACGGGAGCGGGACGGGAGCGGGACGGGAGCGGGACGGGCAAGCAACCAGCGCCCGTCCCGCTCCCGGCGTTCAGTACGGCAGTTGCGCCAGCCGCAGCAGTTCCTGCCGGACGCGGCCCGCGTCGTTGGGCCGCTCGGCACGGTGGGGGCGGGTCAGGCTGGCGTGCAGGGACCCCAGCGGGTCGCCGCTCGGGGCGTGAGGTTCGTCCGGGTCAGGCAACGCCCCGTAGATGCCCCAGCCGAGCAGGACGCCCACGCCGTACAGGTCGCTTTCCGGCCCGAGCGGTTCGCCGCGCGCCGCTTCCGGACTCTGGAAGGCGGCGGTGCCCATGCGGACGGGCGTGTCGAAGGTCTCGAAGGCCGGGCCGGACAGGTCGAAATCCACGAGTTTGGCGCTGCCGTCCTCGTCGACCATGATGTTCTCGGGTTTGATGTCACGGTGCACCAGCCCGCGCCCGTGCAGGTACGCCAGCGCGTCGAGCAGGTGCACGATGGTCAGCAGGAACGCGCGGCGTTCGGTGGTTGCGGCGGGCCGCTGCGTGAACCGCGCGAACATCACCTCGCCGCGCGCCAGCGTGCCGACCAGGGCGGGCTGGTCGTCCACGACGGCGCGGTGCAGCACCCGCACCAGCCGGGGGTGGTGCAGGTCATGCGCGTGCTGGTACTCGCGGTCGGCGTAGCCGCTCAGGTGCGCGGGAAAGATCTTGACGGCGCAGGGCTGACCGTCACGGGCCACGGCGAAGTACACCAGGCTGTGGGAGCCGCGACCGACGGGACGGATGAGTCTCACTCCGTCGCCCACGATCTGTCCTGCAAGAGGCATCCTGCTCAAACTACCGCGCCCGGCGGGTCAGGGGTAGCCCCAACTGCGTGCGCCGCGCACGCAACGGCGCGCGCACACCCGGTAAAGCAGCGGCTGGCCGCACTCGAGGCACTGAACCTGAACCCGGTCCAACGTGCGTGGCGGGCCGTAGAATGCCCGCATGAGCGGACGGGGAGGGTACGGACTGGTACTGGGCGGCGGCGGCGCACGCGGACTGGCGCACGTGGGAGCGTGGCAGGTCCTCGAGGAACACGGCCTGCCGCCCGGCGTGATTGCCGGGACCAGCATGGGCGGCCTGGTCGGGGCGTTCATCGCGGCCGGGTACAGCGGCCCGGAACTGATCCGCATCTCGGAATCGGTGTCGTGGCGGCGCCTGCTGGACCTGCGGCCCGGCCCCGGCCTGATCCGCACGTCCAGCCTGAGCGCGTGGCTCGCGCAGCACCTGCCGCCCACCTTCGAGGAACTGCGGCTGCCACTGGCGATCACCGCGACCGACATGCTCTCGGGCCGCGCCGTGTACCTGACACGCGGGAACCTGCACGAGGCGCTGCGCGCCACGACCGCGTACCCCGGCGCGATCGAGCCCGTGGCGGTCGACGACATGCTGCTCTCGGACGGCGGCATCCTGAACCAGGTGCCGGTGGACGCCGCGCTGTTCCTGGGCGCGCGGCGCGTACTGGCCGTCGACGTGACCGCGCCCGACCCGCTGGAACTGCACGAACGGCGCGTGCTGCTCTGGAAACGCGAGGCGAGCCTGGGGCCGGTGCGGGCGCTGCGCCGCTCGGTGGAGATCATGCAGGCGCAACTGACGGACGCCCGCGTGAGCCTGTACCGTCCGGACGTGCTGCTGCGCCCGCACCTGGGTGACATCGACCTGGTCAGTTTCAACCGTTCCGCGCAGGCCATCCGCGCCGGGCGGGACGCGGCGCTGGCGGAACTGCCGCGCCTGAGCGCCCTGTTCGGCTGAACTGCACATTCGACTGAACTGCACTTGCGACTGAACTGCGCTGCCCGCACAGGCCCCGGGGGACTGCGGCGGGACGGGCAGGGGCCATGCGGCCCGGCTTCATCCGGTATTCTGCCCGGTGCATGACCAGACCTGACAAACCTGCACCGTCCGCCCTTCAGAAACTGTGGAAGGAACTGCTGGAACCGATCGTGTTCGCAGTCGTCATCACGCAGTTCGTGGCGACGCTGGTCGGCGTGGACGGCGTGAGCATGATGCCGAACCTGCGCGACCGGGAACGCGTGTTCGTTCCCAAGTACGAAACGTGGCTGCACAAGGCCGGCGTGGGCGAATTCAAACGCGGGGACATCCTGATCTTCAAACCGCCCGTCGAGGCGACCCGGCAGATTCCCAACCTGAACAAGAGCGCGTTCGGCCTGTGGAACTACCGCCCTTTCCTGATCAAACGCCTGATCGGTCTGCCCGGCGACCGGATCACCGTCAGCGGCGGCGAGGTCACCGTGAACGGCGTGAAGCTGGATTCCAGCTGGACGACCGCGTACTGGCAGGAGCAGGGCTGCTGGGACACCCAGAGCGAACTGGCGAACAACGCCACGTCCAGCCGGGGCGGCGTGCTGCCCGACACGGCCGAGTTCACGGTGCCCGAAGGGTCGTACTTCGTGATGGGTGACAACCGCACCGCGAACGGCTCGGAAGACTCCCGCATGTTCGGGGCGGTCGCCCGCCGCGACGTGGCCGGACGCGCCGCCGCCGTCGTATGGCCCATCATGCGCAAGGCGAACGTGAAGTACGACTGCAACGCCGGGACCGTGGCGGAACTCAGCGGTGAGAACGTCCTGAACTGGCGTCTGCTGAGCACGCCGCCCGCCTTCACCACCCTGAAGACCGAACTGGGCAAGTAATACGGATTCCGTCTGTTTCGTTAACAACCCGGAACAGCACCGCCCCTGCCAACTCCACGTCCGGAACCCGTTTTTCTCCCACTCGCTCTGCTCGAATTGAACGGGCTTTGCAGCCTATTCAATCGGAGTCCGTATAACCCCCCGACCCTTTCCCACACACAGCCGCGCCCCCTGACCAGCATCGGTTCAGGGGGCGCGGCTGTGTGGTGCTGTGTGCGGGTGGTCAGGTCAGGGCGTCGTCGGGTTCACCGTCCAGATCACCGTCCGGGTCCTCGTCGGTGTCGTCGCCCAGCGCGGTGATCTCGGTGCGTTCGTCGGTCACGCGGTAGGGGCCTTCCTTGGCAATGTAGTCGGCAGCCATGCGCAGTGTTTCCTCGACCCAGCCGTAGTCGTTGCTGATGGTCGCCACGCCGATCACTTCCCAGTCGTGGGCGTCCAGGCCGTCCAGGCGGGCGACGGTCAGCGGAAAGCGGACTTTCAGGCGTTCCACGACCGGGCGGATCAGGGCGCGTTTCTCTTTGAGGCTGGCGACCCAGGGCATCTCGACCCGGATGGTCAGGACACCCACGTACCCCAGGGCCACGCTAGAGCATGCCGGCCAGGAAGCCCTGCGAGCGCACGGTGCGCACGAGGTCCATGACCGTCAGTTGCGAGGGGTCGTAATGCACTTCGATCTGGCCCTCGTCGGGCGTGGCGCGGCTGACGCCGGGCAGGGCGGTCAGGGCGGCGGCAACGGAGGTTCCGGCGTCGCGGGTCATGCCGCGCACGCCCAGCAGTACGCGGGTGGCGTTGGAGGTCATGCCTGTCATTATGCGCCCTGCTCCGGCGTGCCGGGCGCGGGGTTTGCTGGCACGCTGCGCAGGCGGGTGCCGGGCGCGGTGTCGGCGCGGGTGCCCAGGTGGCACACGGCGCTCTGGCCGGTCACGACGGCACTCTCGCTGGTGGCGGCGTCCATCAGGTCGGGGGTCAGCGTGAAGTGGACCTCGTACACGGCGGTGTCGTAGGCGCTTTTCACGGCGGCGTGCAGCAGGCCCGTGCTGGTTTCGGCGGGCGCGCCGGGCCGCACGCTGACGGTCCGCACGAGCACCAGCGGGCGGTCACCCTGCCAGACCGGCTGGGCCAGGATGAAGCCCATCAGGGTGTCGCCTTCCTCGGCCACGAAGGAATGTTCGCTGCGCTCGTAGAATTTCAGGGCGGGCTGGCTGGTGTGCAGGCGGCCGTCGCGTTCCCGTTCGGGCAGGCTGTCGAAGGCGGGGTCCTGGCGTTGCAGGGTCAGGTCCAGGGCCTGCATGGCCGGGTAGTCGGCCTCGGTGAAGGTGCGGTAGCGCATGCGGCAAGGCTAGTGCATGCCGGGCGTGCGGACCGTGAAGCGGCGCGCAGGGGCGGGTGGAACCGCGCGGGGAACAACGGGCGGCTTTACAGGTCCGCTGTCTCGGTGGGGTAGCGCTTGCGCCACAGCGCCCAGCCCTCGTCGGGGAAGGCGCGCCGGGCTTCCGGGGCGAACAGCAGCGCGCCCTGGCGTTCCAGGTCGGGGTCGGGGGTGGGCAGGACCTCGGTGTCCTGCATGGCGGGGTGGTCGGCCCAGGCGATCAGGCGGCCCGAGCCGCCCCAGGGGTCGTCCGTGACCCACACGACGCGGCCCACGCCGAGCAGGGCGCTGGCGCCGCCGCACATCAGGCAGGGTTCCAGGCTGGTGTACAGCGTCAGGCTCTGCGGGTTTTCCAGTTTGCCCACGCTGAAGTACAGGTCCATCTCGGCGTGCGCGACGCTGGCCTTCCCGACGTGTTCGGGCGTCTGCGCCTCGCCCACGCGGTTGCGGCCGCGCGCGACCTCGTGGCCGCTGGCATCGACCAGCACGGCCCCGACGGGTGCGCTGCCGGCCTGCTGGGCCTCGCGGGCCAGGTCGAGGGTGAGTTGCAGCCAGCGGCGGTGGTCCGGGGCAGCGGAGTCGGGTGCAGCGGCGTCAGGGGCAGGGCGGTCGGGGGCAGACATGGCGGCAGTCTGACGGGGTGGGGGCGGAATTCCGTAGCTTCGGCGGGATTGTCGGGGTTGCGTGAAGGTTGCGTGGTTGAAGGTCGTGTGCTTGAAGGTCGCGTTCAGGCCCGCACGGGGGCGGAATGAAGGGGCCAGTGTGGAGGGCGAGGGGTGGAGCCTCCCCCCCTTCCCCCCCGCTGTTCGTGGGGGGTCAGTTGTTGAAGCGCCACCAAATTTGCTTATACTGAGTTCAACTTCGTATTGATCTTTCCCGATCCGGACCCGCCGGGGTCACGTGCTGGGCACCCTCCAGCCACGTCGGGACAGGTTTCACCTCCTCCCCACGTCCCTCAGACCTCAGCTGATGGCGGGGCGCCCCCCTCCCGCAGGAGTGCCATGACCCACCCAACCCCCACCCGACCCTGGCTCAGCAGCTACGAACCCGGCGTGCCGCACACCTTCACGCCCAGCGGCCTGACCCTCCCGGACCTGCTGCGCCGCACCGCCGAGAAGTACCCGGACCGCGTGGCCATGTCCTTCATCGGCGCGAACACCACCTACGGCCAGCTGTACAGGGACGCCCAGCGCTTCGCAGCCGCGCTGCACAAGGTGGGCGTGCGCCCCGGCGACCGCGTGTCCATCATGCTGCCCAACACCCCGCAGTTCGTGACCAGCTTCTACGGCACGCTGCTGGCCGGGGCGGTCGCCGTGAACACCAGCCCCATGTACACCCCGTCCGAACTGGAACACCAGCTGAACGACAGCGGCAGCGAAACGCTGGTCATCCTGGACACCTTCTACCCCCGTTACGAGGAGATCCGCGCCCGCGTGCCGGTCAAGCGGACCCTGGTGACCGGCGTGCAGGACGCCCTGCCGTTCCCGAAGAACCTGCTGTATCCCATCAAGGCCCGCCGCGAGGGCACCTGGGTGAAGGTCCCGTTCGACGAGCGCGTGCTGTCCTACCCGAAGGTGCTGGCCTCCCAGGTCGCGGCCGCCGCGCCCAGCGTGAGCATCAGCCCCGACGACGTGGCCCTGCTGCAGTACACGGGCGGCACCACCGGCGTACCCAAGGGCGCGATGCTGACCCACGGGAACCTCGTGTCGAACTGCGAGCAGGCCCGCATGTGGATGAGTGACCTGCGCGACGGGCAGGAGGTCACGCTGGCCGCCATTCCGTTCTTCCACGTGTACGGCATGACGGTCGCCATGAACCTCAGCGTCCTGACCGGCGCGACCCTGGCCCTCGTGCCCAACCCGCGCGACATCAAGATGGTCCTGTCGCAGATCACGTCGTCCGGCGCCACGCTGTTCCCCGGCGTGCCCACGCTGTACAACGCCATCAACAACCACCCGGACACGCCCAAGCACGACCTGACCAGCATCCGCGCGTGCATCAGCGGCAGCGCGCCCCTGCTGCTCGAAACGTCCCGCCGTTTCAGGGAGATCACGGGCGGCGCGAACCTCGTCGAGGGCTACGGCCTGACCGAGGCGAGCCCCTGCACGCACACCAACCCCATCTTCGGCGAGCAGCGTGAAGGCAGCATCGGCGTGCCGTTCCCCGGCGTGGACTCCATCGTCGTGAACGACGACGGGCAGATCGTCGCGCCCGGCGAGGTCGGCGAACTGTGGATCGCCGGACCCATGATCATGAAAGGCTACTGGCAGCGCCCCGACGAGACCGCCAAGACCCTGCGCGAGGCACACGGCCGCACCTGGCTGATGACCGGCGACATGGCCACCATGGACGCCGACGGGTACTTCCGGATCGTGGACCGCAAGAAGGACCTGATCATCGCCGGGGGGTACAACATCTACCCGCGCGAGGTCGAGGAAGCCCTGATGAGCCACCCCGCCGTGCTGGAAGCGGCGGCCGTGGGCCTGCCCGACACCTACCGCGGCGAGAGCGTGCACGCCGTCGTGGCCCTGAAACCCGGCGCGAACGCCACCGAGGCCGAGATCATCGCGCACTGCAAGGGCCTGCTCAGCGCCTACAAGGTGCCCCGCAGCGTCGAATTCCGCGACGAACTGCCCAAGACGGCCGCCATGAAAATCCTGCGCCGCCAGCTGGCCCAGGAAGCCCGCGACGCCCAGAAAGCCAAGAGCGCCTGACCCGGGAGCAGCGGGGCAACACAGAAGCGGGGCGTACCGGTTCGACGGTCACGCCCCGCTTCTACCTGTTGCCACTCCCCAGTTATACGGACTCCGATTGAATGGCTTATAAAGCCGCTGGGTCCGAGCAGAGCGAGTAGGAGTCGAAGCGCCCCTCCGGACGTGGAGTTAACAGATCGGTGGTGTTCCGATCTGTTAACGAAATAAACGGAATCCGTATTACGCGTTTGCCAGGGGTGCGTAGGCGGTGGCGCCGCCGTCCAGTGGGCTGGCGGGGCGTCCGGCGCGGATGGCGGCGGCCCCGGCCAGGGCGATCATGGCGCCGTTGTCGGTGTTCAGGCCCCGGCCGGGGAATACGACGTTCAGGTCGGTGGCCCTGAAGGCCTCACGCAGCGCGGTGTTCGCGGCGACACCGCCGGACACCACGACGGTCCTGCGGGCGTGGGCGTGCGCGGCGCGGGACGTGGTCTTCACGAGGACGTTCACGGCCGCCCGCTGGAAACTGGCCGCGAGGTCCTCGGGGGCGGCCCCGCCCCGGTGGGCGAGCAGCGCTGCTGTCTTCAGGCCGCTGAAACTGAAGTTGAAGGTCTTCTGCCCCTGCAACGGCTCCTTGAACGGCACGGCGTCCGGGTTGCCGCGCGTGGCGGCCTCGCTGATGGCCGGACCGCCGGGGTACCCCAGGCCCGAGAGCCGCGCGATCTTGTCGAAGGCCTCGCCCGCCGCGTCGTCCAGGGTCGCGCCGACCAGCACGTACTCGCCGTCGCGCGGCACGTCGAACAGGTGCGTGTGCCCGCCGCTGACGACCAGCGCCAGGAACGGGGCGCGCAGTTCGGCCTCGCTGGCCGCCGCGAAGATGTGCCCCTCCAGGTGGTGCACCGCGTGGAACGGAACGTTCAGCGCCTGCGCCAGCCCCTTGCCGTACATCAGGCCGACCAGCAGCGCGCCCACCAGTCCGGGGCCGGACGTGGCGGCCACCGCGCCGATGTCGGTGACGGTCAGGCCCGCCTCGCGCAGCGCGTCACCCATGACCTCGTCGATACGCTCCACGTGCTCGCGGCTGGCGAGTTCCGGCATGACCCCGCCGTAACGGGCGTGCACCGTCTGCGACCACACGCGGTTCGCCAGCAGGTTCACGCGCCCGTCCGGCAGGAGTTCCACGATGCCGACGCCGGTATCGTCACACGAGGTGTCTATACCCAGAATGCGGACAGGAACGGACGGCAGGACGGCGGCAGGAACACTCATCGGGACGGAGTGTAGCAGTCACGCCAGACGCGAACGGTGATGGTGGATGGTGGATGGTGGATGGTGGATGGTGGATGGTGGATGGTGGATGGTGGATGGTGGATGGTCACCAGCGTGTACGCGGCCCGGCCGTCCGGGTCAAGGGCACCCACGGCCGACTTTCTACCCCTCCGTCAGCGTTGCTGGTCGCGCACGGCGGCGAGGGTGTCCTCGAACTCGTCGAGGAACTCGTCTTCCAGCAGGCGGTCTCGGATCAGTGCGTCCTGTTCGGTGGTGGCCTGCTCGCGGGTCCAGCGGACGCGGGCCTGCCGGGCGCTGCTGACGTTGCCCTTCCCGGCGATGAATCGGGCGGCGTGACGGACGGCGGCGTGCGGGTCGTCGGTGGGCGCGGTGACGCTGAGGTTCCGCAGGCCGCCCTGGTCGTTGACGAGCGAGCAGGTGACCTCCACGCGCACGCCGTGCCGGGCCAGGAACACCTGGTCGACACGCCACATGCTGGTGGCGCGGATCGGGTCGGGGGCGGTGCGGGGAGCGCGGCGTCGGGGCATGTCAGGGAGCGTCGGGGGTGGGGGTGGCGTCAGCAGGCATGGCGTCGACAGGGGGGGTCCACTCGCGGGCCTGTTCGAGGCCCAGCAGGACGCGACCGGCACCCTCGGCCAGCGCCTCAAGTTCCAGTTCGCCGGGAATGACGAGCACCGGGGCGATCCACGCGACGCGCCGCTCGATGCGGTCCACGAGTTCGTCCCAGCGGGCAATGCCGCCCGTGATGACCAGCGCGTCCGGGCGGGCGCTGAGGGCGCCGGTCTGCTCGCCCAGGGCCTTGCACACCTGATGCACGAACGCGGCGGCGACCGTCTGCACGTCCGTCTCGGACAGCAGGCGGGTTTCGAGGTCGCGCAGGTCCTTGCTGCCGGTCAGGGCCAGGAATCCGCCCTCGCTGCTCAGGCGGGTCAGGGCGGCGCTGTCGCCCAGCGTGTGCGCCAGGGTCAGGAGCGCGCGCGGCGGGATGGGGCCGCTCTGCATGGCGCCCATGGGGCCGCCGTCGGGGCCGGTGCCGGTGGTGTCGATGGCGCGGCCCCGGTCGAAGGCGGTGACGCTGGTGGTCGCCCCCAGGTGCGCCACGACGATGCGGGCGTCCTGGAAGCGTTTGCCGACCTCGTGCGCGGCGCGGCGGGCGACGGCGCGGGCGTTCAGGGCGTGAAATTCCGCGGTGCGGTGAATGCCTCGCAGGCCGGTCACGCGCGCCTCGGGCAGCAGTTCGTCTGCGCTCTGGGGGTCCACGATGAAGGCGGGCACGCCGCGCACCTGGGCCGCCGCGAGGGCCAGCGGGCCGCCCAGGTTGGGTGGGTAGTGGCCGCGTTCGCCCTGCGACGCGTAGTCCGAGAGTTGCCGGGTGACGCGGTACGTGCCGGTGGTGACCTTGCCGATCAGGCCGCCGCGCCCCACGATGGCGTCCGGGGCGGGCCAGTCGGCGGTCAGGTCCAGGATGGCCTGCGTGATGGCGGGCACCTGCTCGGCGCCGGGCGGGCCGCTGAGGGGCAGTTCGGCGCGGGTCAGGGTCAACCGAAGCTGTCCGGGAAGCGCCGGATTGTCGCTGGGGTCGATGCGCGCGCACGCGAGCTTGACGCCGCTGGTTCCTGGATTGATCACGTGGGCGATCACAACGCCGCAGCGTACCAGATTGACCACCACACCCGCCGGGACAAATGAGGGGATCTTCAACGCACTCTCATAAGAACTCGGGTTGAACGGTCCATACCGACCGCCGGGTCTGCAAGCAGGCAGGCGAAAGCCCCGGCGTTCATGCTCCGGGGCCTTTACCACTCCTACCTGCGCGACTGTTCTGATACGGATTCCGTTTGTTTCGCTGACAATCCGGAACTTCACCGCCCCTGCCAGCTCCACGTCCGGAACCCGCTTCGGCTCCTACTCGCATCCGCTCGGAGTGAATGGCCTTTGCAATCCATTCACTCGGAGTCCGTATGACGTGCGAATCCGACCTGCGGACGGGCGCTCAGCGGGCGCTTACACGCTGGGTTCGATCAGTCCGTAGTGTCCGTCCTTGCGGCGGTACACGACGCCGCAGGTGTTGGTCTGCATGTGCATGAACACGTAGAAGTCGTGTCCCAGGGCTTCCATCTGCGCCACGGCGTCCTCGGGGCTCATGGGGCGCATGTCGAAGCGTTTCATGCGGACGATCTCGGGGCTGAATTCGGTCACGTCGTCCAGTCCGGCGTTCACGGCCGCTTCGGCCGGGCCGGGCTCGGGCTGCGGGGTCTGGTCGTGGCGGCTTTTCAGGTAGCGGGTCTTGAATTTCCGCAGCTGCCGTTCGAGGACGTCGCTGGCCCGGTCGATGGCGGCGTACATGTCCGCGTGGTGTTCCTCGGCGCGGATGATGCCGCTGGGCACGTTCAGCTGAACCTCGACGCGGTTTCGACGTCCGGAGTCACGCACGTCACGGACGGTCAGGGTCACGCGGGCATCGGTGATCTGATCGTTGTAACGGTCCAGTCGCGTGAGTTTCTCCTGCACGTAATCACGCATGGCGTCGGTGACTTCAACGTTCCGGCCTGACAGCTTGTAGATGTGCACGGCTTTCACCTCTTCCTTTTCCCGGAGGGTGGGATCGGCTCCGGTGACGTCACAATAGGCCCAAGGTCAGCTTGCTGTCAGGCGAACAGCTCACAGCGTCCGCCCCCCGTTTCGCGGTATGCTCCGGAACGGAGAACACACGGGTGACCTCGCACCCCGCTGTGACAGGCCCGGCGTGTGCCACACGCACCGGCGCCCCTGAACCGGGCAGGTTCCCGGCGGCCGGGTGCGCCCCGTTCAGATGAAGGCCGCGTACAGTTGACGGGTTCCGGCGCGCTGTATTCTGGGGGCGTGAAGGTAGACCGCCAGGAACAGGATGACGCCCGGCGCGAGCGCATTGCCCGCGCGGCCTTCGAGTTGTTCGCGCGCAGTGGCCTGGACGCCATCAGCGCGCAGGACATCGCGCAGGCGGCGTTCGTGAGCCGCACCAACCTGTACCGGTACTATCCCAGCAAGATCCACATGCTGCTGGCGCACTTCGAGAAGGCCGTGCAGGCCAGCCGCGACGACGCCACCGAACGCCTGCGGGCCGGAGCGAACCCGCAGCAGGTCTGGGACAAGGTCACGGCCCGCATGGCGGACCTGGGCGTGCGCTACCGGCATCTGGTGGGCGCGGTCGGTCAGGCGGTGCTGGGAGCGTCGCCCATCGAGGCCAGACCGGCGCCGCAGCGGGCGCCCGGCGTGCCCGGTGACGGCATGCGGACCGCGCTGACCCTGGCGGCCATGGTGGAGCCTGTGCTGCTGGCCATGCAGAACCAGGGTCGCCTGCGGCCCGAGGCGAACATCAACATGCTGAGCGTGCTGCTGGTCGACGCGTTCATTCTGGCGCTGCTGCACGGCGGTCACCGGGACCAGCGGGACGTTCTGCGCGACTGGCAGGACCGGTTCAGTCTGCTGATGCACGGCGCGCTGGCGCCCGGCACCAGTCTGCGCGACCTGTCGCACGACAAGCTCGACACGCCCTGACCCGGTGAGCAACCCCGGCAGGGTGCGCGGTCAGGCATTCGCCCCGGCCTTTGGGGACCGGGGCGCTGCAAGGTGAGGTGCGTGGCGTGTTGTCGGGGTGCGTTCAGCCCTGTCGTGCGCGCCTGAGGCGGTTGAGCAGCGCGAAGACCTGCCGCTGTTCCTCGGCCAGCAGGGCGCGCCTGAGTGCCTCGGGTGAGATGGGTTGCAGCGGCGCCTCGACGGTCGAACCGGCCGGTGGCGCCTGAATGCGGGCGTCGTCTCGCAGGTAGGGTGTCCCCCACTGGCTCCAGCTTGAGTCGTTCGCGTCCCTCGCCTTCCTGGTCATGTGGTACAGGGTAGTGAGAATGTTCGCACAGTTCTCTGACTGAACCTGAAACTGAACGCGGGGTCACGTCGCGTTTGCTGTCCCAGACGCGCCCGGCGCATGAGCAGTGCATGAAGGAACGCCGCCGCCGGGGATGGACAGGCGCGCCGCGCCGACCGGGGGTGGGGGTATGCTCGCAGGCGTTGAGGGAAAGGACGGCGGGTCAACCGACGGCCACTTTCCCGGGAGGAACACGACATGGCACCGGAACACACTGCATCGAACGCCCCCGCACACGCATCCCTGACGTCCCTGAGCAGTTACCGCGCCCTGGCCGCGCACGCCGACGCCACGCGCGCCGCGCACCTGCGCGACCTGTTCGCCGCCGACCCGCAGCGCGGCGAGCGCCTGAACGCCGAGGGGGCCGGGCTTTACCTCGACTACAGCAAGAACCGCGTGACAGACGAGACCCTGAAGTTGCTGCTGCAACTGGCCCGCGAGACCGGCGTGGAGGCCCGGCGGGACGCCATGTTCGCCGGTGAGAAGATCAACGTGACCGAGGGGCGCGCCGTGCTGCACACCGCCCTGCGCGCCCCGGCAGGCGCGACCGTCATGGTGGATGGCCGGAACGTCGTGCCGGACGTGCATGAGGTGCTGGACCGCATGGCGGCCTTCGCGGATCAGGTGCGCGCCGGGACGTGGCTGGGCCACACCGGGCGGCCCCTGCGGAACATCGTGAACATCGGCATCGGCGGCAGCGACCTGGGGCCGGTCATGGCATACGAGGCGCTGAAACACTACGCGCAGCGGGACCTGACGCTGCGCTTCGTGTCGAACGTGGACGGCACGGACCTGGTCGAGAAGACCCGTGACCTGGACCCGGCCGAGACGCTGGTCATCGTGTCGAGCAAGACCTTCACCACGCAGGAGACCATGGCGAACGCCCAGAGTGCCCGCGCGTGGCTGCTGGCAGCGCTGGGGGACGAGTCGGCGGTCGCGCGGCACTTCGTGGCGGTCTCCACGAACGCGGACGCCGTGCAGAAGTTCGGGATCGACACCGCGAACATGTTCGGCTTCTGGGACTGGGTGGGCGGCCGTTACTCGATGGACAGCGCCATCGGCCTGAGCCTGATGCTGGCCGTCGGCCCGGACGGGTTCCGCGAACTGCTGGCCGGGTTCCACGACATGGACGAGCACTTCCGCACGGCGCCGCTGGAGGGGAACCTGCCGGTCCTGCTGGGCCTGCTGGGCATCTGGTACAACAACTTCCATGACGCGCAGAGCCACGCGGTGCTGCCGTACGACCAGTACCTCGCGTACTTCCCGGCGTACCTGCAACAGCTGGACATGGAAAGCAACGGCAAGCACATCACGCTGGGCGGGCAGCCCGTGGACTACCAGACCGGCCCAGTCATCTGGGGGCAGCCCGGCACGAACGGCCAGCACGCCTTCTACCAGCTGATCCACCAGGGCACCAAGCTGATCCCGGCGGACTTCATCGGGTTCTGCCAGACCCTCAACCCGCTGCCGCTGGAAGGCGGCGCGCCGCACCACGACCTGCTGATGGCGAACGTGTTCGCGCAGACCGAGGCGCTGGCGTTTGGCAAGAGCCTGGACGCCGTGCTGGCCGAGGGTGTGCAGCCGGACCTAGCCCCGCACCGCGTGTTCGACGGGAACCGCCCCACCAACACCATCCTCGCCGACCGCCTGACGCCGCACACGCTGGGCGCGCTGATCGCGCTGTACGAGCACAAGGTCTTCGTGCAGGGCGCCGTGTGGGACATCAATTCCTTCGACCAGTGGGGCGTGGAACTGGGCAAGGTGCTGGCCGGGAAGATCGTGCCGGAACTGCACGCCGATGCCGAACCCGAACTGACGCACGACAGCTCCACGAACACCCTGATCCGCCGCTACCGCACGCGCCGGTAAGCCGCGCATGAGCGGGAGGCGTGCCCCACACGGGTGATTGCCTCCCGCTCCCGTCCAGCCGGTGTCCTGTTCAGCCCTTGCGGAGGGTGTTGAGGATCCCGGCGGCGATTTCCTCGACGCTGGCGCTGGTGGTGTCGCGCACGGGGATTCCGGCGCGCTGGAACATGCGTTCGGCGCGGCGGACCTCGTGTTCGCACTGTTCGAGGCTGGCGTAGCGGCTGCCGGCCTTGCGCTGCGTGCGGATGGCGTGCAGGCGCCGGGGGTCGATGGTCAGGCCGTGCAGTTTGTGGCGGTGTGACTCGAGGGGCAGGGGCAGGCCGTGCCGTTCGAAGTCGTCCTCGGCGAGGGGGTAGTTGCTGGCGCGCACGCCGTGTTGCAGGGCCAGGAACAGGCTGGTGGGGGTCTTGCCGGCGCGGGAGACGCCCACCAGGATCACGTCGGACAGGCCGTACTGCTTGTCGCCCACGCCGTCGTCGGTGGCGAGCGCGAAGTCCAGGGCGTCCATGCGGGACAGGTAGGCGTCGGTGTCGTGCATGTCGTGGTACTGGCCGACGATGCGGGTGGCGGGCTGCTGGAATTCGTGTTCCAGGGCGCTCAGGCCGGGGCCGAGCAGGTCGAACACCTGCGCGGGG
This sequence comes from Deinococcus seoulensis, assembly GCF_014648115.1. Taxonomy (NCBI): domain Bacteria; kingdom Thermotogati; phylum Deinococcota; class Deinococci; order Deinococcales; family Deinococcaceae; genus Deinococcus; species Deinococcus seoulensis. Next base: position 90,454 of record NZ_BMQM01000003.1, on the reverse strand, counting down.
CAGGTCTGGAGTTCGGTCAGGACCTCGGCGCGGGTGACGGTCGTGAAGACCAGCGGGTGTTCGCCGCGTTCGGCCAGCGCGCGGACCTCGCGGGTGACGGCCTGCGCGGCGCCCAGGTCGGCGGTGAACGGGCGGCGCAGGTAGCGCAGGGACTGGCCGGGAAAGTGGGCCAGGAGGGCGCGGGCGATGTTCTCGGCGGTCAGGCCGGTGTGGTCGCTGACGATGACGACGGTGCGGGGGTGGGGTGCGGTGCCGGGCGCGGCGTCTGCCTGGGTCATGCCGTTCAGGGTGACATGTGCGGGGTGGTGGGGGCGGCTGCCCAGACAGGCGGCCCGTGTCACTGGACAAGTGGCGGGGCGCGGCGCGGCCCTCGGGTAAGCTGGCGGGGTAAGGCAACACTAATTCGCCCGCTTCCAGTCTTCTGGAATCCCTCTGCATCGGAGAAAAGCAATGGATATGATTCGTGTGTTCCATACACTAAGGATGACCGACGTGGAGATCGTGGGCGGCAAGAACGCCTCCATCGGCGAGATGATCCAGGGCCTCGCGGGAGCCGGGGTGCGCGTGCCCGGCGGCTTCGCCACGACCGCCGACGCCTTCCGGCTGTTCCTGACCGAGAACCGCATCGAGGAGAGCATCAACGCCCGCCTGGGCGCACTGGACGTGAACGACGTGGTGGCGCTGGCCCAGGCGGGCCGGGAGATCCGCGCGCAGGTGGAGGCCGCCGCGCTGCCCGCCGCGCTGGAGGGCGCCATCCGTGACGCCTACGCCGCGCTGGCTGCCGAGTCCGGCGTGACCGACCCGGACGTGGCCGTGCGGTCCAGCGCCACCGCCGAGGACCTGCCGGAAGCGAGTTTCGCCGGGCAGCAGGAGACCTTCCTGAACGTGCGCGGCATCGACTCGGTGCTGCATCACGTGCGGCTGGTATTCGCCAGCCTGTACAACGACCGCGCCATCAGCTACCGCGTGCACCAGGGCTTCTCGCACGCGGACGTGGCCCTGTCGGCCGGCGTGCAGCGCATGGTCCGCACCGACCTGGGCGCGTCCGGCGTGGCGTTCACGCTGGACACCGAGAGCGGCTACCGCGACGCCGTGCTGGTCACCAGCGCGTACGGGCTGGGTGAACTGGTCGTGCAGGGCGCCATCAACCCCGATGAGTTCTTCGTGTACAAACCCGCCCTGAAAGGCGGGAAGAAGGCCATCCTGCGCCGCACGCTGGGCAGCAAGGCCAGGCGCATGGAGTACGCGCCGGAAGGTGGCGTGCAGACCGTGGACGTGCCCCCCGCCGAGCAGCGTGCCTTCTCGCTGTCGGACGCCGACCTGACCGAACTGGCGCGGCAGTGCGTGACCATCGAGGACCACTACGGCCGCCCCATGGACATCGAGTGGGGCAGGGACGGCCGTGACGGCCTGATCTACATCCTTCAGGCGCGCCCGGAGACCGTGCAGAGCCGCGCCGGGCAGACCCTGGAACGCTTCGAACTGACCGGCCGGGGCGACGTGCTTGTCGAGGGCCGCGCCGTCGGGAACCGCATCGGGACCGGCGTGGTGCGGGTCGTGACGGACCTCGCGCAGATGAGTCAGGTGCAGGACGGCGACGTGCTGGTGGCCGACATGACCGACCCCGACTGGGAACCCGTCATGAAACGCGCCAGTGCCATCGTGACCAACCGGGGCGGGCGCACCTGCCACGCCGCGATCATTGCCCGCGAACTGGGCATCCCGGCCGTGGTGGGCAGCGGGAACGCCACCCGCGAGCTGAGCAGCGGGCAGGAGGTCACGGTGTCCTGCGCCGAGGGCGACACGGGCTTCGTGTACGCCGGGCGGGTGCCGTTCCGCGTGAACCGCGTGGAACTGGGGAACATGCCCGAGGTCGGCATGAAGATCATGATGAACGTCGCGTCACCCGACCGGGCCTTCAGTTTCGCGGCCCTGCCGAACGAGGGCGTGGGACTGGCCCGCGTGGAGTTCATCTGCTCGAACGTGATCGGCATTCACCCGCGCGCCCTGCTGGACTACCCCAACGTGCCGGACGACGTGCGCGCGCAGATCGACGAGAAGACGGGCGGGTACGCCAGCCCACGTGACTTCTTCCGCGAGAAGCTGGCCGAGGGGGTCTCCTCCATTGCCGCCGCCTTCGCGCCGAAACCCGTGATCGTGCGCCTGAGCGACTTCAAGAGCAACGAGTACGCCCACCTGATCGGCGGGGCCGCCTACGAACCGCACGAGGAGAACCCCATGATCGGCTTCCGGGGCGCCAGCCGCTACCGCTCGCCGGACTTCGCGGCGGCCTTCGCGCTGGAATGCGAGGCGATCCGGTCCGTGCGTGACGACATGGGCCTGACGAACGTGCAGGTCATGATTCCCTTCGTCCGCACCGTCGGCGAGGCCGCGCAGATTATCGAGATTCTGGGCAGAAACGGCCTGAAACGCGGCGAGAACGATCTGAAGATCATCATGATGTGCGAGATTCCCAGCAACGCCATCCTGGCCGACCAGTTCCTGGAGCACTTCGACGGCTTCTCCATCGGCAGCAACGACCTGACGCAGCTGACCCTGGCCCTGGACCGCGACTCGGGGCTGGTCGCGGACCTGTTCGACGAGCAGAACGAGGCCGTGCTGACCCTGATGGCACAGGCCATCGCCGCGGCCAAACGCGCCGGGAAGTACGTGGGCATCTGCGGGCAGGGCCCCAGCGACCACCCGGATCTCGCCCGCTGGCTGATGGAGCAGGGCATCGACTCGGTCAGCCTGAACCCCGACAGCGTGCTGGGCACCTGGCTGCACCTGGCCGGTGAGGGCGCCGAGGCGCGCGCGACCGTTCAGAGCTGAAGACGGGCAGGGCGGGGGGCGGAACGCGGGCGCCGTGTTCCGCCCCCTGCCCGCGTCAGGCGGGCACGAGGCCCAGCGTGACGGGCAGGTCCGCCAGCCGCGACACGACCGGCACACCGGGTTCCTGGGCAGGCAGCCCGGTCCGGCTGACCCACACGGCGCGCAGTCCGGCGTTCCGGGCGCCCTGCACGTCCTTCTCCCAGGAATCCCCGATCATCACGGCCTGCGCGGGCGTGACGTCCAGCGCGGCGCAGGCGGCGTGGTACGCGCGGGGGTCGGGTTTGGCGGCGGGTACGTCCTCCACGCACAGCACGGCGTCCACCATGGCGTCCAGCCCAAAGTGCGCGAGTTTCTGCCCCTGCACCTCGCGCACGTAGTTGGTCAGGACGGCCAGCCGCAGCCCGGCGGCCCGCAGGTCACGCAGGACTTCCGGCGCGCCGGGCAGCAGTTGCCAGTGCTGGCGGTACGCGGCGCGGTACGTGAGGGTGGCGGCCTCGCCGTCCGGGTCGGGGGCGCCCAGTTCGGTCAGCAGGCCCGTGAAGCGCCGCACGCGCGCGCCGTGCGCGTCCAGCTGACCGCTGAACAGCAGCGGGTCGATGGCGCGGATGTGCGCCGCGTGCCGCGCGAACAGATCGGCCGGGTCCACGCTCAGGCCATGCGCCCGCGCCACGGCGCGCAGGCCCGCGTGCGTGCAGGCCGTGTCGTCGAAGAGGGTGTCGTCCAGGTCCAGAATCACGGCGCGGATCGGTGCGTTCACCGCCCGACTCTACCCCCTGCCCTGCTCCGCGCGGTTTATCTACAAGGTAAACGCAGTGTACTTAGCCGCCCAGCAGCAGCGGTTGCGTGGGCTGCTGCCCGGCGGGCACGAGGCTGGCGGCCGTGATTCCGGCCAGCCGGACGCTACGGCCCAGCAGCAGTTCCGGGGTCAGGAGGCGGGCGGCGGCGCGGGTCAGGTCCGGGGCGGCGCTGACCGGGTGCGGCAGCGTGACGCGGCGCGTGATGACGCTGCGGTCACTGAACTTGAGTTTCAGGACGACCGTCCGGGCAGTCAGCCCGGCGTGCTCCAGGCGGCGCTGCACCTGCGCGGCCAGGATGGGCAGGCGCTCCAGAACGGCGGGCACGCCGCGCAGGTCGTCGGCGTACGTTTCCTCGGCGCCGATGCTCTTGTGCGGGCGGTCGGGCTGCACCGGCCGGTCGTCCAGGCCGCGCGCGATCCGCGAGAAGTGCGCGCCGTGCACGCCGAAACGGTCGCGTAGCGCGGCTTCCGGCGCGGCGCGCAGGTCCGCGCCCGTGTGAATGCCCATGCCCGCGAGTTTCGCGGCGGTGGCCGGGCCGACCCCGTGAAAGTCACCGACGGGCAGGGCGTCCAGCAGGGCGCGCACCTGATCCGGCAGGATGACGGTCAGGCCGTCGGGTTTGTTCATGCCGCTGGCGAGTTTCGCCAGGAACTTGTTCACGCTGACCCCGGCGGTGGCGCTCAGGCCGGTCTGCGCGCGGATGTCGGCGCGGATGGCCTGCGCGATGCGGGTGGCGCTGGGGCCGCCCCGGATGGGCGCGGTGACGTCCAGGTACGCCTCGTCCAGTGAGAGCGGCTCGACGAGCGGCGTGAAGGTCTGGAAGACCGCGCGGATCTGGCGGCTGACCTCCCGGTACGCCTCGAAGCGGGGCGGGACGACCACGAGGTCCGGGCAGCGTTCCAGCGCGCGGTACAGCGGCATGGCGCTGCGCACGCCGAACGGGCGGGCCTCGTAACTGGCGGTCAGGACCACCGAGCGCCGCCCGCCCCACGCGACGGCCAGTGGCGCGCCGCGCAGGGCCGGGTCGTCGCGCTGCTCGACCGAGGCGTAGAAGGCGTCCATGTCCACGTGAATGATCTTGCGTGGGGGCAGGTCAGGCACGCCCGCATGGTACGCCAGGAACGTAATCCGGCTGGGTGGTGGCACGTCCCGGCGGGGCGCCGGGGGGGAGGCACACCCCCCTCCAGAATCCCGGAAACCCCCGCTGGGTGCGTCCCTGGAGGGGGTGCCGTGTCATAACTTCGTAAGAGAGATTTTTCATACTTTGAGATCGAAGCACTCAGGTAGGCACCACTTCAGGTGCCTGTCCTACCAGCCTCCCTGCCGGGCGGCCACGGTCTTTCACTGCCTTTTTTCTGCCCTCTCTCGTCCGTTCAAGGAGTACCTCTCATGACCATCGCACTCATCGCCGCCGGTTTCCTCATCATGGCCTACAGCACCTTTTTCGGGTACCAGCTGAAATCAAGGGCGTCCGGCGGGCTGATCGGCACGCGCCTCACGCAGCTGCTCGCCATGATCGCCGCGTTCGCGCTGAGTTACCTGGTGGTGGGCGCCATGACCTTCGGCCGCCCCGCCGACAGTTCGATGCTGATCCTGTCGGTGATCCTGCTGCTGGGCGCCGTGTTCGTGATCCTGGTCCTGAACCTCGTGCGTGACGTGCTGGGAACCCTGGACTGATGATGATCTACGAGCGACTTCCCCGCCCGGACGGCCTTCAGTTGACGCGGGAACAGCTGCGGGTCTACATGATGTGCAACGGCCGCCGCGCCCTGGAAGAGGTCGCCGCGCTGACCCGCCTGCCCCTGAACGAACTGCAGAGCGCCCTGAAAGACCTTCAGCAGCTGAACCTGCTGGCCCCCGCCGCCGCGCCCGCTGCGCCTGCCGCCCCGCTGCCCGCGCAGCTGCAGGAACAGCTGATGCAGGAAGCGCAGGCCGCCCTGAACGCCCTGCCCGACGACGCGTTGCCCACCCCAGCAATGGCCCCAGCGACGGCCCCGGCGACGACTGCTCCGGAACCCGCGCTTCCGCACACCCTGCCGGACATCATCACGTACCTTCAGGGCGTCCTGACCGAACACCTGGGCGGCCGGGCCGCGCCGCACGCCGCGAAACTCTCGGCCTGCCGCGACCTGACCGAACTGGGCGCACTGGTCCCCAAGATGGTCGTGAAGATCAAACTGACCATTCACGAACAGGCCGGAACCGCCCTGAAAGACGCCTTCGCGCAGTGCATGACCGCGCACGCCGCGCAGGAAGCCGCGCGTGCCTGAGCTGCTGCGCCTGCTTCAGGAACCCTGGCCGTGGTACGTGAGCGGCCCCCTGATCGGCCTGACCGTGCCGCTGCTGCTGCTGCTCGGCAACCGCGCCTTCGGGATCTCCTCGAACCTGCGCCACGCCTGCGCCATCCTGCTGCCCAACGCGGCCAAACCCAGCCTCTTCCGCTACGACTGGCGCGCCCAGAGCTGGAACCTGATGTTCGCCGCCGGACTGATCCTGGGCGGCGTGGTGGCCGCCACGCTCATGCGCGACCCGCAGCCCGCGCAGCTGACCGGCGCAGCCGTGCAGAGCCTCGGCGCGCTGGGCGTGCAGGTGCAGCCCGGCCTGCTCCCGGCCGAACTGACCGACCTGACCCGCCCCGCCACGTGGGGCCTGCTGATCCTGTCGGGCCTGCTGGTGGGTTTTGGCACCCGCTACGCCGGAGGCTGCACCAGCGGGCACGCCATCACGGGCCTGAGCACCCTGCAACTGCCCAGCCTGATCGCCACCGTCTCGTTCTTCGCGGGCGGCATTCTCAGCGCCAACCTGCTGCTGCCCCTGTTCCTGAGGTGAACCCATGATCAGCACCACGCCCACCCCGACCGCCACCGGCCGCCCGCCGACCACCTCCACCGCGCACCTGCTGCTGCGGCAGTGGCCGTTCCTGATCACCGGGCTGCTGTTCGGCGTGCTGCTGATCAAATCCGAGGCCGCCAGCTGGTACCGCATTCAGGAGATGTTCCGCTTTCAGTCCATTCACATGTACGGCCTGATGGGCAGCGCCGTCCTGACCGGACTGATCACCACCACCCTGCTACGCCGCGCCGGACCGCGCGCCCTGAACGGCGAGACCATCCACGTCCCCGCCAAGACCGGACCCACCAGCCGGTACGTGCTGGGCGGCCTGATCTTCGGACTGGGCTGGGGACTGGCCGGCGTGTGCCCCGGACCGATCTTCGCGCTGCTGGGCAGCAGCCTGCTCCCCATGCTGATCGTGCTGGCCGCCGCCCTGGTCGGCACCTGGGCCTTCGGCGCCGTGCAGAAACTGCTGTAACACGGGTTCCGTCTGTTTCGCTGACAACCCGGGACTTCACCGCCCCTGCCAGCTCCACGTCCGGAACCCGCTTCTCTCCTGCTCACCCCCTCCCAGCCTCCCCCCTCAAGGGGAGGAGTAACCACTGCGTGTTCATCGCTGGTCTGCCCTGAAGTGATGAACCTATCCGCACCATTGATCAGTCGAGCTGAATGAAGATCGCCTTGAGGTACTGCGCCTCCGCGAAGGTCGCGTGGTGGTCCGGGGCGTGCTGACTGGTGTGCAGTTCCTTCCAGGTGCGGCCGCTGCGACCTGCGGCCTCGCGCACGGCCGCCCAGAACTCGTCGGCGCTGACGTGCGCGGAGCACGACGCGCTGACCAGAATCCCGCCCCGCGCGAGGCGGCGGATGCCGTCGGCGGCCAGTTTGCCGTACGCGCGGATCGCGCCCGTGCGTTCCGCCTCACGCCGCGCCAGTGAGGGTGGGTCGAGGATCACCATGTCGAACTCGGCCCGCGTTTCGGTCAGCCATTCGAACACGTCGGCCTGCACCGTCTCGTGCGGCGCAGCGAGTTTCGGGTTCAGGGCGTAGTTGCGCTCGGCGCTGCGCAGGGCGTGCGCGCTGAGGTCCAGGCTGATCACGTGGGCCGCGCCGCCCCGCGCGGCGTACAGGCTGAAGCCTCCGCTGAACGAGAAGGCGTTCAGGACGCGGCGGTCACGCGCGTACCGTTCCACCCGGCGGCGGTTCTCCCGCTGATCCAGGAAGAAGCCGGTCTTCTGGCCGCGCAGCACGTCCGCCTCGAACGCCAGTCCGGTCTCGTGGAACACGACCGGGCCGTCCGGGACGGCGCCCGCCAGCACCTGACCGTCGTGCAGGCCGGCGGCGGCGGCGCGTACCTGAATGTTGCGGCTCAGGCGCAGCACGACCCCACTGCCGGGAAAGCGGGCTTCGAGGAGGTCCAGCACGCGTTCCAGGTGCGGGAACCACGCGGCGGTGTACAGCTTCACGACCAGCGTGTCCGCGTAGCGGTCCACGACCAGTCCGGGCCAGCCGTCGGATTCGCCGTTCACGGCGCGGTACCCGTCGGTGTCCGGGCCGAACAGCGGCGCGCGGCGCAGCAGGGCGGCGTCCAGGCGGGCCGCCCACCACGCGTCGTCCAGCGTGGCGGGCGCACCCTGGTGCAGCACCCGCACGCGCAGCGGGCTGTCCGGGTCGAACAGTCCGATCGCCAGGAACCGGTCGCGGCGGTCGTAGATCACGGCCAGTTCACCGGCGTCACCCTCACGGTTCTGGTCGCGCAGGCTCGATTCGTACACCCAGGGGTGCCCGGCGCGGATGTGCGTCTCGGCGGCCGGAGAGACCCGCAGTCTCAGGCGGGAACGGGGAGTGGGAGCGGCGTCCTGCATCCCCCCAGCGTACCGCACGGGCCGCGACCGACCCGCCGGTCAGATGCGGTCACGCCGCGCCCGGGCAGGTGGTACCGTCGGCAGCATGAGCCGCGTGAAATCCTTCCTGAATCGCCTCCTGGGCCGCAGTGAACACGTCGACACGGGAGTCGAGCACGATCCGGCCGACCCGTTTCAGGGCCTGCCCAACCCGGCGTTCTTCGTGAACGCACTGTTCGACACGCTGCCCCAGAACCTGGACGACATGCTGCCGCGCCTGGACGACCTGCTGGCAAAAACGGCCCTGCCGGACGTGGCGCCCACCACGCTGGACGCGTGGACCGAACTGCCGCTGGGCTGGAGTGCAACCCTGACGGCCGGGCCGTACATGGTGGTCCTGAACGGCGAGCGGACGCCCCTGACGCCCGAGCAACAGCACACGAGCATTCACTTCAGCAACTGGAATGATGAGCAGAAGGACCGCCTGCGCGCCCACCGCGCCCACGTTCACCTGAGCTGCTGGACGCACCTTCCCCCCGACCAGACCCTGACGCTGCTGTACGCCGTGGCGACCGCCCTGCAGCCGCTGGGCGTGACCGACGAGACTGCCTTCAACTGCGTGGTCGCGGACGCGCTGGATCTCGCCCTGCCCAGGCATGAGGGCGGCGAACTGGCCCTGATGCCCACGCTCTTCTGGACTGGCCTGCTGAAATTCCACCGTCCGGACGACGGGCAGGTGTACTACACCACGCGCGGATTCGAACGCTTCGGGAAACCGAACCTCGCGTGGCTCGCACCGGTCGACAGTGGCGAGGAAGCCGCCGAGCTGTTCGACGCGCTCCTGAACTACCAGTACCACTACAGGCAGGTGTTCGCCCACGGCCACACCGCCGAGATGCGCGGACGCACCATGCGGTTCAGTGAACCCACCGAGTACGCCGAGTACCTGTCAGGCGGCCTGCCGGTCCTGACCGTCGAGGTCCGCCGCCCCAACTGACCACACCTGATACGGACTCCGATCAGGGCCGTGAATGGCGCTGTTGATGGGGTGATACGGATTCCGTTTATTTCGTTGACAGATCGGGACACCACCGATCTGCCAACTCCACGTCCGGAATCCGTTTCTCTCCTACTCGCATCCGCTCGGACCCAGCGGCTTTATAAGCCATTCAATCGGAGTCCGTATGATGCCCCGTCAACAGCGCCGGACGTGTGGCTCAGGCTTTCGCGGCGATGGCGTCCGGTCCCGCCCGGCGGGCCAGAACACGCAGGGCCAGCGGGGCCAGGACGGTCGTGAGCAGCACCATCAGCAGCACCTCGGCGTACACGTTCCCATTGATGATCCCGGCACCCAGGCCCAGGCTGGCGACGATCAGGCCGACCTCGCCGCGCGGGACCATACCCACACCGACCAGCAGCGCCTGCTGCCCGCCCATGCTGCGCGCGCCCAGCAGGCCACCCACGACCTTGCCGATCACGGCCAGCACGGTCAGGATCAGGCCCGCGATGATCACGGTGGGCGTGCCCAGCACGCTCAGGTCCAGTTGCAACCCGACGACCACGAAGAAGATCGGGGCCAGGAACGCCTCCAGCGCGTGGACTTTCGACTCGAATTCCACTTCGTCCTTCACCTCGGCCAGCACCATGCCCGCCAGGAACGCCCCGATGATCGGCGCGAGGCCCGCGACGGTACTCATGGCCGCGACGCCCAGACCGACCACGATGGCCACGTTGAACATGCGCGCCAGACTGAGGTTCTGCAACCGGGGCTGGAAGCGGCGGATCAGGGGAATGCCGACCGCCAGGACCAGCGCCACGAAGCCCACGCTGAGGCCCAGGATCAACGCGACCTGCGCCGCGCCCATGCTCTCACCCGCACCCAGGCCGCTCACGACGGCCAGCAGCGTCAGGCCCAGGATGTCGTCGATGACGGCCGCGCCCAGGATCACCTGCGCGAACCGGGCGTCCAGCACGCCCATCTCCTGAAGCACCTTGGCGGTGATGCCCACGGACGTGGCGACCAGCGCCGTGCCCACGAACAGCGCACTGACATTCCCCTGCCCCTGGAACAGCCCGAAGCCGAAGCCCAGCGCCAGCGGAATCACGATGCCCAGCACCGCCACCAGCAGCGCCTCCTTCCCCACAGCCAGCAGGTCCCGGAACCGGGTTTCGAGACCCACCATGAACAGCAGGAACACCGCGCCCAGCTCCGCGAGGCTCAGCAGGAACTCGTCCGGGCGGGCCAGGTTCAGCAGACTCGGGCCGATCAGGATACCGGCCAGCACCTGCCCCACCACGGCCGGAACACCCAGTTTCGAGGCGATCACCCCGAACACGGACGCGGCCAGCACCACCCAGAACAGACTGAACAGAAGATTGGCCGTACCGGACGAGCTGGCCGCCAGGGCACTCCCGGACGCCAGGGCCAGCAGCGGAAGAATACGGGTCACATTCATCATCGATTACCTCCACGAAAACAACTTCATTCGAACGACTTCATTCGGGTATGCCGGTCACTCCGGCATCCTGAACACCGGGCGTCAGGCGAGGGCGCAATCAAGAACCGGACGGTCAGGAAACCAATAAAAACGAAGACAGTTCGAATTGAACTGTCTCCACCAGGGCGGCCTATGGGGGCCGTTCCCAGCCGCACGGACGCGACTTCATTGACGCTCAGGATAGCGTGCCCGGCTGCCCTCATGTGGCAAACCTAAAGATCCGGGCAAGACAACACGCAACAGAGCGGGGGGGGGCAGGCCACACAGGCTCCTCCCCCCACCCGCTCTGGTAGGCCGATCAGTCGGCGGCCTGCTCCTGCCCGTACACTTCCAGCACGCCGGCCGCGCCCATGCCGCCGCCGATGCACATGGTGATCAGGGCCTTCCCGCCGCCCCGGCGACCCAGTTCGTAGATGGCGGTCGTGGCGAGTTTCGCGCCGCTGCAGCCCAGCGGGTGGCCCAGCGCGATGGCGCCGCCGTTCACGTTCATGATCTCCTGATTCAGGCCCAGTTCACGCGCGACGGCCAGGGATTGCGCCGCGAACGCCTCGTTCAGTTCGATCAGGTCGATGTCGGCCAGGGTCAGGCCCGTCTGCGCCAGCACCTTGGGAATGGCCTTCACGGGGCCGATCCCCATCAGTTCCGGGTCCACGCCCGCCACCGCGAAGCCCACGAACTTCGCCAGGGGTTTCAGGCCCAGCTCCTGCGCCTTCTCGGCACTCATGATCAGCACAGCGGCCGCGCCGTCACTGAAGGGACTGCTGTTCGCCGCACTGACCGAACCGGTCGCCTTGAACGCCGGGCGGACCTTGGCCATGTCCGCGAGGTTCGCGTCCCGGCGGATCAGTTCGTCCTTATCGAAGTTGATGGTCTCGGACTTCACCTTCGTGCCCTTGACCTTATCCACGCGCACCGGCACGGGCACGATCTCGGCGTCGAACTTCCCGGCATCCTGCGCCGCCGCCGCCCGCTGGTGACTGCGGAATGCGAACGCATCCTGATCCTCACGGCTGATGCCGTACTTCGCGGCGACGTTCTCGGCCGTCATGCCCATCCCGATGTACGCGCCGGGCCGGGCGTCCACGAGGTCCAGGTTCGGGCTGGGGTTGTGACCGCTCATGGGCAGCATACTCATGCTCTCCACGCCGCCCGCCAGCATCACGTCCGCCTGACCGGTCTGAATGGCAGCCGCCGCCATCGCAATCGTCTGAAGGCCGCTGGAGCAGAAGCGGTTGATGGTCACACCACCCACGCTGTCCGGCAGACCCGCCCGCAGCGCCGCCAGACGCGCGATGTTCAGGCCCTGCTCGGCCTCGGGGATCGCGCACCCGAAGTACACGTCCTCGACCAGCGCCGCGTCGATCCCGGCGCGCTTCACGGCCTCGTTCAGCACCAGCGCCGCCAGATCGTCGGGGCGGGTGTTCGCCAGGGTGCCTTTGATACCACGCCCAACGGGCGTCCGAACAGCAGAAACAATAACAGCGTCACGCATTAGGGTTCTCTCCTTGGACCGTCTCTCTCGGACGGTTGAATATGAATGGGTCCCATCATGGACAGGCAGAACTTGAAGTCGACCCCGCTCACCCCTGGGCCTCCGGTACCACGCGGGCGATGAAGGTTTCCAGTTGAGCGTCGTACTGCTCGGGGTCGATGTTCCACACGCGGATGTGCTTGCCGCCTTCCACGCGGTGGTATTCGATCAGGTCGGGGCGGGCGGCGGCCAGACGGTCGGCCTGCCCGACGGGAATGGTGCGGTCGCGGGTGCCGTGCCACAGGATCATGGGCACGTCGAAGGTGGGCGCGGCGGCGATCTGATCGACGGTGTCGAAGTCCTGACCGCTGCGGTGCGTGACGATCCGTTCGACGAAGCGTGCCACGTGCCGCGCCATGAACGCCGGGATGCCCACGCGGACACCCTGCGAGCGGATGGTGTCCCGCCAGTCCAGCGCGGGGCAGTCCAGCATGACGCCCAGGATCGGCAGCGGGTACGGACGGTGCCTGCGGCGCAGGACGCTCAGGGCGATGTTGCCGCCCATCGAGAATCCGTACAGCACGGCGCGCTTGTACCCGGCGTCTCTGGCCCAGTGCAGCGCGGCCAGTACGTCCTCGGCTTCCTGGTCGCCCAGCGTCAGGTAGCCCTGCGGGGAGGCCGGAGCGCCATGCGCGTTACGGAACGTGACGAACAGGCTGCCCGTCCCGGTGCGCTGCAAGGCCGGGAGCATCCGCAACGCCTGGGCGCGCTGACCACCGTGTCCGTGAACGACGATCACCAGCGTGTCCGCGCGGCCCGGCACGTCACCACTGGGCGGAATGTGCCACGCGGGCATGTCGCCCAGTGGCGTGTGAACGGCCGTGTGCTCGAACTCGACGCCCAGTTGCGCGGGCGTGCCGTTGTACACGAACGTACTGGCCCACGCGAGCGCGCCGTTCGGCAGCACGCCCCGTTCCTGTTGCACCTCGCGGCGCACCAGCGTCCCCACGACCTTCCGCTCGCCCAGCACCGCGTGCCCCTTGTTCGGCAGGAGTGGCACGATCCCGATCGGCCCGCGCGAGAGCGTCTCGGCACTGGCCGGCAGGAACACACTGTTCCCCCGCCGCCCCACCGGCACGAACACGCCCTTCACGCGGCGCGTCTTACTACGCAACGTGATCTCCGCACCCAGGAACGCACCCGCCAGCACCACCCCGGCGTAAGCCAGGGCGGCCCAGCCGAGATGCCGTGGGCGGAGTGTGCGGCGCGAATGGCGGATGGCAGATGGCAGATGGCTCATGTGGCTCCCAGCTTATTGATCAGGGCCGTGAGTTTGGCGGCAAGCACGCGTCCCTGCTCGTTGAGCTGGGTGGTGTCCGTCGCGGCGATGAATTCCAGTCGGGTGGACAGGTGGAGACCGCTGATGACCTCGTAGAGCGAGCCGCGTGCCTGGGTCAGGAACCGGGCGAAATCCCGGTCCGTTCCCCGGCCGCGTCCTTCAGCGATGTTGAGCGTGATGGACGTGGCCGCACGCCGGATCTGGTTGGTCAGCCCGAACCGTTCCTCGGCAGGCAGATGGCGGGTCAGGGCGTAGATTCCCGCAGCGAACTCCACCGAGAGGTGGTAGACCTCAAGGTCCTCGAACGGGAAGAATCCCGCCGCGCTGAGAGCTGAGTTTTGCCTTCTGCCTTCTGCCATCTGCTATCCGCCTTCGCTCAGTTCCTGAGCGGTTTGCCGGTTTTGAGCATGTGCTCGATGCGTTGCTGGGTGCCTTTCTTGCCGAGGAGGGTGAGGAAGGCTTCGCGTTCGAGGTCGAGGAGGTGCTGTTCGGATACTTTGGCCGCGCGGTTGTTGCCGGTGCCGCCGCCGAGGACGCGGGCGAGTTCGCCGCTGACGACGAGGTCGTAGTCGGTGATGTAGCCGCCTTCGTGCATGCCGTACAGGGCGCTCTTGATGGCGCCGATGGCGGCGTCGCCCATGACGGGGATGTCCTGGCGGGGGGTGGGTTGCACGTAGCCGGGGGCGAGGGCGAGGACCTGGCGTTTGGCGTCTTGCAGGATGTGGTTCTTGTTCATGGCGACGGTGTCGGTGTCGCGCAGGAATCCGAGTTTGCGGGCTTCGAGGGCGCTGGTGCTGACCTTGGCGGTGCCGATGAGTTCGAAGGCGCGCTGCACGGCGGGCAGCAGGGTGGCGCCGAGTTGCTGGCCGGGTTGCTGCATGTCGGTGAAGCGCAGCAGCATTTCCTTGGTGCCGCCGCCGCCGGGGATGAGGCCCACGCCGACTTCGACGAGGCCCATGTACAGTTCGGCTGAGGCGACGACGTGGTCGGCGTGCAGCGTGAATTCGGCGCCGCCGCCGAGCGTCAGGCCGAAGGGCGCGGCGACGGTGGGGTGGGGGCTGAAGCGCAGACTGGTGGTGACCTGCTGGAACTGTTTGATCATGTCGTCCAGTTCGTCCCACTCGTCCGCCTGGGCCTGCGAGAGGATCAGGGGGAGGTTGGCGCCGGCGCTGAAGTTCTCGCCCTGGTTACCGATGACGAGGCCGTGGTAGCCCATGTCCTGCACGAGTTTGTGGGCGTCCTGCACGGTGCGGAGCTGGTCTTCACCGAGGGCGTTCATCTTGGCGTGCCATTCGGCCAGCAGCACGCCGTCGCCGAGGTCGATGACGCTGGCTCCGGCGCGTTTCTTGATGACCCTGGTGGCGTCTTTTTTCAGGTCGGTGAGGATGAAGTACGGCGCCTCGTACTTGGTGGGCTGGCCTTCGGGGGTGACGGTCTCGTCGCCCGCGTAGAAGGCGTCCCGGCCGGACTCTTTCATGGCGGCCAGCAGGGGGGGCAGGGTGCGGCCCTCGGCTTCCAGGTTGGCGATGACGGTCTGGACGCCCAGGGTGTCCATGGTTTCGAAGGGACCCTGTTCCCAGCCGAAGCCCCATTTGAGGGCGTTGTCGATGTCCTGGAGGCGGTTGCTGACGTTGCCGGCCATCTTGGCGGCGTACCAGAAGCCGTCGTTCATGACGCCGCGCAGGAATTCGCCTTCCTGGCCTTCGGCGGCGTACAGGGCTTTCACGCGGGTGGCGAGGGGCTGGCCCTTGACGGCGTCCACGGCGGCGACCTTGACGCGGCCCTGGTCCTCGTACTCGAAGGTGTCGAGGTTCAGATTCAGGATCTTGGTCTTGCCGTCTGCGCCTTTGGTTTTCTTGTAGAAGCCGCTGCCGGTCTTGTCGCCCAGCATCTTCTTCTCTTCGACCAGCGTGCGGAAGGCGGGGGTCAGGGTGAAGTCCTCGTCGTCGGGGGTGGCGTTACCGAGGTCGCTGGCGACGTGGTAGATGATGTCCAGGCCCGAGAGGTCGGCGGTGCGGAAGGTAGCGCTACTGGCGCGGCCCAGCGCGGGTCCGGTCAGCTGGTCGACCTGCGCGGGGGTCAGTCCGGCGCGCTGCATGTGGTCCATGGCGCGGACGATGCCGTACACGCCGATGCGGTTGGCGACAAAGCCCGGCACATCGTTCGCGACGACGACGCCCTTGCCGAGGGTGGTCTGCGCGAACTCGCTGAAGGTCTCGGTGACCTTGGGGTCGGTCTTGGGCGTGGGGATGACTTCAAGCAGGTGCAGGTAGCGGGGCGGGTTGAAGAAGTGCGCGCCCACGAAACGGCGCTGGAAGTCCTCGCTGCGGCCCTCGATCTGGAGGTGCATGGGGATGCCGCTGGAGTTGCTGGAGATGATGGCGGTCTTCTTGGCGACCTTCTCGACGCGTTCCCACAGGCTGCGTTTGGCGTCGAGTTTCTCGATGATCGCCTCGAGGATCCAGTCGGCGTTCTTGAGGTCCTTGAGGTTGTCTTCGAGGTTGCCCACCTGGATCAGGGCGGCGCGGGCCGGGTCCATGAAGGCGGCGGGGCGGGCCTTGAGGGCGCGCTGGACGCCGCTCTTGGCCAGGAAGTTCCGGTCGGGGTTGTCCGGCAGGACGATGTCCAGCAGCATCACGGGAATCCCGGCGTTGGCGAGTTGCGCGGCGATGGCGGCACCCATCACGCCCGCGCCGATAACGGCAGCTTTCTGTATCTTCATGCGACCTCCTGAGGGGCTCACTTAAAATTAGACTCGGTTCAAGTTTACGGCGGGATCGGGGCGTTTGTCCACCACACCCGCAGCCCACTCAGCGCGCGCCGTCCCGCCCCCAGGTACGCGGGCCGCCCCTCCCCCACCCCGAACGCCAGATCCCCCAGCGCCCGGCACAGCGCGTACCACGCTGCGCGCTCCCACACCGCCCCACAGGACGGACCGACCGCCGGATACGCCGCGCGGGCCGCCGCCAGCAGCGCCGCGTCCCCCCAGTGGATCAGGCCCGCCAGATCCCGCGCCGGATCACCCAGCGCCCCGTCCGACCAGTCCAGCACGCCCGAGAGCCGACCCTGCCCGTCCAGGCAGACGTGCTCGGCCGCGAAATCCCCGTGGATGGGCACCGGCACGACCTTCCGGAGATCTGGAACCGCCTGCACGCGGGCCGCCCAGGCGTCGGCCTCCGGAAGGACGCCCGCCTCTGCTGCCGCCTCCAGATCGTCCAGCGCGGTGTCCCGCCAGTCGTGCCCGGACGGGTCGAGGTCCACGGTCAGTCCGGACCCCTGCGGGTTCAGGGCGTGAAGATCCGCCAGCCAGCGCCCCAGCGCACCCCCCAGCGCGGCCGGGTCGGTCAGCGCGGCCCCCAGCCCCGACCGACCCGGCACGCGCCGCGCCACGCTGAAGCCCTCCGGGGCCAGCGGCGAGGCCGCACCCAGGTGCAACACCTCCGGCAGCGGCGCGCCACCCAGCCGGGGGGCCAGCCACGCCAGCAGCCGGGCCTCGCGGCGCAGCGCCTCTCCCCCGCCCGGCCAGCGCGGCAGGCGCAGCACCCGCGCCCCATCCAGCGCGAAGGCGCAGTGATCACTGCCCGCACCCAGCCACGTCACGCTGGCCGGGGCATCCGGCAGCAGCGCCGCCATCTGCGCCGCACTCAGGACCGGGAGTTCCAGTCGGTTCACCCGTTCATTGCACCACACGCGTCCCATCACGCGCCCCACGTGCGCCGCCCGGATCTACCCGATGAACTGCCGGACCACGACCACCAGCGCCAGTCCCGCCAGCGCCAGCGCGGCCGCCACGCTCAGGCGGCGGTCCACGCGCCACCCCGCCAGCGCCACCCACACGGCCGCCAGGACCGGCACCGACGCGATCCACACCACACCTACCCACGCGTAAGCAGGCAGCAGCACGCCCACGGCCAGCAGGGCCACCCCCACCCAGAAGCCCAGCGGGTACAGCCACGCGGGCAGCCCGGCCAGCTCGGTATCCGGCTTCTGCGGGGGCGGCGACTGCGGGGCGCTCACGCCTGCCCCCAGTACTTCCAGAGCAACTGCCCGGCCGTGAAGATCAGCAGCAGACTGAAGAACAGCTTGAGCTGCGCGGCCGGAATGCGGCTCTGAAGGGTCGCCCCGGCCCGCGCGCCGATCAGCACGCCCAGCGCGATCCCGGCCGCCAGCGGAATGTCCAGCAGGCCGCCCGCCTGATACACCAGCGCGTTCCCCACCGCCGTCAGGCCCATGATGAAGGTACTCGTGGCGATCGCCTGCCGGATCGGCACGCCCGCCAGCAGGTTCAGGACCGGCACCTGCACGGTGCCCCCGCCGATGCCCAGCAGGCCACTCATGACCCCCGCGAACGTCATGGCGGGCGGCACCAGACGACTGGGGGGGCGCTCGACCTCCACCCGTTTCAGGCCGCGCAGCAGGTTGAACGCGGAGTACAGCAGCAGCAGCGCGAACACCGTCGCCACCGCCCGCGCCGGCAGGATCAGGCCCAGGAAACTCCCGGCGGCGCCGCCCACGATCGTGTACGGCGAGAGCAGGTACCCGGTCCGGGCGCGCACCAGCCCCTGACGCAGGTAACTGGCCGCGCCGCTCAGGCCGACCGCCAGCACCCCGATCTGACTGACCGCCACGGCCTGAGAGATGCTGATCTCCCGCCCGAAGTGCGGCAGCACGAACTCCAGCGCCGGGACGACCACCACGCCGCCCCCCAGGCCCAGGATGGCGCCCAGCACCCCGGCCAGCAGGCCCACGCCGATCACGGCCATCATCATCGCGCTGATCATGAGGGAATCACGTTCAGAACCCTAGCGCATTTCCCGGCGGATGCCGGAGCGCTGACCGGCAGCCTGACCGGCGTACTGACCGGGCCGGGCGTCGGGTTCAGCCGCCCGCGACAGGCGCGGAAACCTGCGTGACGGCCTCGACCTCCAGCCGGTTCCCGCCCGCCCGCTTGGCGCGGTACAGCGCGGCGTCCGCCCGCTGCATGATCACCTCACCGCCCGCGGCCGCGCTCGCCACTGCACTGGCCGCACGGGACGCCACCCCGACCGACGCGCCCAGCTGCGCCGACCCGCCCGGCAGCCGGTACGGGCGGGCCAGCGCCTGCACCACCTGCCCGGCCAGGGGTGGCGCCAGCTCCGGTCCACGCGGGTCCAGGCTGACCAGCGCGAACTCGTCGCCGCCCAGCCGCGCCGGGATGAACGCCTGCCCGGCCAGCCCCCGCAGGCGCAGGCCGACCTCGCGCAGCACCGCGTCTCCGGCCGCGTGCCCGTGCGTGTCGTTCACGGGTTTGAAGCCGTCCAGGTCGATCATCAGGATGGTCAGTTCCGCGTGGTCCGGCGCGCCGAGCAGCAGGCGGTAGAAGCCGTCACGGTTGAGCAGTCCGGTCAGGCCGTCATGATGCGCGAGGTGTTCCATCTCGTCGCGGCTGCGTTCCAGTTCGGCGGCCTGCGCGGTCAGGCGGCGGTTCAGGCGGCCCGTCTCGACGAACCCCTGCCCCTGGCGCAGCATGACCAGCATGAATACCGTCACCGTGAACCACGCCACGCCGCGCCCGGTCAGGTCGGACGCCGCGCCGCGCAGGATCAGCAGCGTGCACGCCACGGTCACGGCCGCGTACGGCAACGCCCGCAGCAGCGTGTCCAGCCACCCGCCGCCCCGCGTGACGCGCGCCGCGTCCGCCGGGACCGCCTGCGCGCGGGTCAGCAGGGTCACGCCGACCGCCTGCCCCACCGTGCCCCACACCCACAGGGCGTCCAGCATGCCGCGCGACTGGTACTGATCGCCCAGCAGCAGGTACGCAAGGTCCGCGCCCACGTACACCATCAGGCCCAGCACCAGCGGCAACCGCGCCGGTTCCAGCCGCCGCCGCAGCAGCAGCAGGCCCACGGTCAGCAGGGTCAGGTCCAGCACCACGTACGACGCACTGACCGCCTTGAACACCACCGACGACCCCGAATCCTGAAGGAGCGGCGACACGGCCAGCACCCACGAGACCTCGCCCACCACGACCACCGTGATCAGACTGTCCAGCAGCCACCCTCCCAGCACCCCGCGCGACACCGGCCGCCCCGGCTGCGACCCGGCCGCGCGGTCCATCCACAGCACGCCCAGCAACCCCAGGTAGTACAGGTAGTACAGGCCGTCCACGAACGACACGTCCGGGGCGTCCACGCCCGACAGGTCGAACAGCGTGACGTACGCCACCTCGGCAACCGCCAGCGCCAGCAGGCTCAGCAGCGCCCAGCCCAGCCGGCCACTGGCACTCCAGCCGCCCGCCCTCAGGCACCCGCCCCCCTCCGAGCGCACCTGCGCGCACCACGCCTGCCCGACCGCCAGCACCGCCACCACCGGCACCGCCCCGTACATCAGGTTCAGCCACGGCAGGTCCACCCCGGCCAGCACACCCCACGCCAGCAGCGCCGTGTACGCGCCAGCCAGCAGCAGCAGCGGCGCGAACAGCCAGGGAAGAGGGAACCGGTTCATCATCAGCACAACCACCAGTACCCTAAGGAATACCACCACACACCCATCTGACACCCGCGCCGTCTGAAGGTCAGCAACCCCGCCCCACACGCACTCCGGTCACAAAGGGGAAGGGCCAGAAGTCGAAACTCCTGGCCCTTCCCCGTATTGGTGGAGGCTTGGGGATTCGAACCCCAGACCCTCCGCTTGCAAACTGGGCCTACACCTATTTACGGGCGGTCGCGCAAGAGAACGGGTGTTCTGATTTATGCCGCCCAAGTGGTCATTTTCGAACATGCCGCGCCCCGGCTTATGCACTCTTGATAACGCACGTATGCGGGTGTGTTGGTCACGGGTTGGTCACGGTTGGTCATGACAGGCGCGGTTCATGCGCTGTGGATTACTGGACATGACGGGGCGTGATGGTGCTAGTATTTGATACATGCCCGCTCTTCCCTCACCCCAGGAACGCCGTCAGCGCCTCACGCGCGGCTTCCTGCTGTTCGGTGCAGGGGAAGCGCGAGAGAAGCACCAAGCCCGCAAGCTGGGCCGCGAGTGGCGAAGTGAACGCCGGGGCGAAGAGTCCCGGACCCGCTGGGTATGGGCGCTTGACCTGAACCCCGTAGCGGCTGGCCTGTCCGGCTGGATTCCTCGCGGCTGGACTGAAGACCGGCGCGAGGCTGAAGAGCTGGAAGCCTCGCGGCAACTCGCCCAGCAAGAGGCCCGCGCTGATGCCGTGACCCGCTGGTATGCCGCCCAGGTGCGGGCACGCCGGACGGTCAAGACGGCAGAGCTTGCCGAGCGGCTGGGCGCGGTCGACGAGGCGCACGGGGCGCGACTGCTGGAAGCCTGGGCCTTCGACCTCTTCCACAGGCGCAGACACCGGCACTTGTGGCGGGCGCTGAAGCGTCAGGAAGCCCATGAAGCCGGTCTGACGGGCGAAGAGGCCCAGGCCCAGGTGCGCCGCGAGGAAGCCCGCCTGGAAGCCCTCACGGCCCGCCCCGCGCTGCCCGTGCCGCCCAGCCGCGTGAAGAGGCCGCGCCCGGTCGAGTACCGGCCCCAGATTCAACCCAACGCGCCCACCAACTGAGAACTTCCGCCAAGAGCTGAAGTTCTGCCCCCGCTGATGCGGGGTGAAAGTTGGAAGGTGTTCCCTTGACCATTCTGAATATCGACGGCGTACCCGTCACCGTGAACGGCGCGACCGCGCCCGCCCTGCCCGCATACCTTGACGTTCCCCAGGCCGCTGCACACCTGGGCGTGCACACTGCCCTGGTCTACAAAGAGATTCGCGCCGGTCGACTGCGGGCCGTGAAGATCGGGGCGCGAGTGATCCGCATTCCCCGCGAGGCGCTGGAAGCCTACGTGACGGCCCAGAGCACGGGGGCAAACTGATGCCCCCCCGTGGACAGGACGGGGGGGCGGCGCGGCACGGCGCTGACCACAGTTTAGAGGAAACGATAAACGCCACGCCCATCATGAAGATGCTGCCCCTGCCGGACGGGGAACCCGTCGCCAAGCGCCGGGACGCCCGTTACTTCGCCCAGCACCCTGACGCCCTGAGCTACGTGCGGCCCTACGTGCCGGGAGAGGTTCACCCGCTGCTCTTGCTGGCCTTCAGCCGCGGGCAAGCGCCGGAAGCCGTGGCCGTGGCCGTGGTGTGCCCTGGGGTCTTCGCCCGCGTGATGCTCTGGCCTGGAATGCTCCGGGCAAGCGGCCGCATCCGGGCAGAGAAGGCCGCGCGGCTGGAACGCGCCCGCATGGGGCGCGAGTGACGGCCTTCACGCCCCGCGAGTGGGTAGCGTTCCTGTATCGCGGCGTGAACCCTCACCCCGGACACGTTGAGTTCAGGTTCCTGCCCAGCGAGAGAAAAGCGTGGATGCCCTGGCCTGCCTTCGAAGGTCACCCCCAAGAGTTCACCCTTGACCGCATCCCAGCGGGCGAAGAGGCGTACATGGGCATGGCCCTTCGCCGGAATACCGCCAACGGCAAGAAAGAGAACTGCCAACCCACCCACCTGCAGTGGGTCGACCTTGATCTGGCAGAGGCCCCCAGCTACACGGGCGGGCTGACCAAAGCCACGCTGAAAGAGACTGATCCCGAAGAGCTGCGCGAGTACAAGACGGCGCTCTTGGCTGATGCGCTGGAAGTGTGCGCCCGGTACAACATCCCGCCCCGCGCGGTAGTCGATAGCGGGCACGGGCTGCACCTGCACTGGACACGGCGCACCACGCCCAGCGGCACGGGCGAGACTGAACCCACCAACGCCAAACTTGCGGCACTCTTCGCCCACCTGGGCGCGGATTCCACCGTGAAAGACCTGTCCCGCATCATGCGGCTACCCGGTGGGCTGAACCTGAAGAATCCGGCGCGGCCTCTGCCCGTGCAGGTCATCTACATCGATGCCGACGCCTGGGTAGAACATGGGGCCTTCGAAGCTCTGCCCAGCGCCGCGAGGAAGGCCGCGCCGGCCACGCACACCCCCGCACCCGCCCAGGTGGGCAGCGGCACGGCCCTTGAACGGTACGTGCAGCGGGCGCTTGCTGAAGAGTGCGGCGCCGTCGCCTCTGCGGGCGAGGGTGGCCGGAATGACGCTCTGAACCGCGCCGCGTTCAACCTGGGCACCCTGGTAGGCGCTGGGGTGTTGGACGAACTGCACGCGGCCCAGGAATTGAGCGAGGCAGCGCGTGCCGCTGGACTGGAAGGGTCAGAGGTGCAAGCTACCGTGCGCTCTGGCCTGGGCAGCGGGAAGGCCAAGCCGCGCGACCTGAGCGGCGTAGGCCAGAAGAGCGAGGGCAAGAGCGGCCCAGCGGGTGACGCTGCACCGGCTGCCCTGACGTGGGGTGAACGGCAACCGCTGCCCGCTGCCCTGCCGCCTGCACCCACCCTGCCGCCTGAGATGCTGCCGCCCGCGCTGCGCGGTTGGTTGGTCGACCTCGCAGAGCTGGCGTGCGTGCCGCTGGAAGGCTTGGCCGCGTCAGCCCTCGCGGCCCTGTCCGGGCTGATCGGGCGGGCTGTGCAGCTTGCACCTGAAGGCCTGGACAACTCTTGGCGCGTTGTCCCGAACCTCTGGGGCGCGTTGGTTCAGCGGCCCAGCGGGATGAAGAGCATGCAGCTTGATGCGGCCCTCGCGCCGCTGCATGAACTGGAAGCCCGCGCCCGTGATGAGTTTGAAGCGGGCGAGGTCGACCGGGAACTGAAGCTGGAAGCCCTGAAGATGCAAGAGGAACAGATCAAGAAGGATTCCAAGAAAAGCGGCAAGCTGGACTTGGACGCCCTGCGGGAACTGCGGCTGGAAGCGCGAGAGGCCGCGCCTACGCCCCGGCGGTACATGGTGCAGAACACCACTTACGAAAAGCTGGGCGAGCTGCTGAGAGAGAACCCTCTTGGGCTGACCATGGTGCGGGATGAGCTGAGCGGCTGGATTGAGGCCATGGGCCGTGAAGAAAACTCTGAGCCGCGTTCCTTCTGGCTGCAAACGTGGAACGGGGATGGGTCATACACCTTCGACCGGATCGGGCGCGGGACTGTCCGGGTCGATAACCTCTGTATGGCCGTGATGGGTGCAATCCAGCCGGGGCCGCTTCAGCGGTTCGTGAGCAAGAGCCGCGCCGGGGCTGCGGCTGACGTGGGCTTCCTTCAGCGGTTCCAGCTCTTGGTGTACCCGGACGGGCTGCCCGCCTGGAAGCGGCCCAGCCGACAGGCTGACGCGGCGGCGAAGGCCCAGGCCCTCGCGGTCTTTGAGACGCTGGACACCGTGCGGCAGTCTTCTGAGCCGGTCACGCTGGCCTTCAGCGAGGAAGCCCAGGCCGTGTTCATAGAGTGGCGTGACGCGCTGGAAGTCCGGCTGCGGGGTGGGGAGTTGGTCAAGTTCCCCGCGTTTGAATCCCACCTGGGGAAGTACCGCTCTCTTGCGCCGTCCCTCGCGCTGATCTTCCATCTTGTGGACGTGGCCGCGCCCACCCTGCACCCGGCCGCACTGCCCCCCGTGACGGCCCAGGCGTTAGACCTGGCACTGAACTGGGTCGACTTCCTGGAGCTGCACGCCCGGAAAGTGTACGCCCATGACCTGGGAACGGCGTTCACCCCCGCGCATGCACTGGCAGAGAAGATCGAAGGCGGCGCGGTCAGGGAAGGTGACAGGCTGCGCGACCTTCGCCGGAAGGGATGGGCGGGCCTGAGTGATGAAGAGCTGGGCATGGCTGTGCAGGCCCTCTCTGATCTGGGGTGGGTGCAGGTTGAGAAGGTCAAGACGCCCGGTCGACCGCTGGAAGTTCTACGCCTACACCCGGACTTCCTGTCTGACGGTGGGGGTGAAGCGTGACGGTGTTCAAGATGCGGTCACGCCGAAAAGCTGACGCGCACCCCACCCCCCCCACTGCCAGAAGTGCCGAAAGTACCCGCGAGGGCCTGAGCCTGGGCGAAAAACTGCCGGATACCCTGCCCCCCTCACTGCCAGAAGTGACAGAAGCCCCCCAGCCGGTGGGGGCTGGGCCTTCCGGTAGTGCCGGGATGCACCCCCCTTCTGGCAGTTCTGGCAGTGGGGTAGGTGGGGTATCTGCCCAGAAAAAACAGGTCGACCCGTTCCGGTTGCCGAATGGGCACCTGAACGTGGCAGCCCTCGCGGCCCAGCCGGGGCACTGCGGATGCTGCGCCCATTGGGAAGGCCCAGACGCCTACGGTGATGGGCTGTGCCGCCTGGGCCGCGCCTCGCACGGCTGGGCAGACGGGAACCCCGCTCTGCCCGTGCTGACCTTCCCACACACCATCTGTGCGGCCCGTGAGGGGCGCGGCTGGAAGTCGAAGGGGAACGCATGAACACCATTCCAGTACAGAAGCCCCCAGCCTTCAGCCCTGCCCGCTGGGCTGCCCTGAGCGTCAGAGGCAAGCGGGACGTGTGGAACGGGTACTGGGCCAAGCTGAAGCCGGTCACGCGGCACATGCTGCTGCTGAAGTACGGCGCGGCCTGATCTGACCGCACGAAAGAGGCCCCCGTGACTGGGGGCCTCTGCACATCATTTGTCATCAATTCAGCGCGTCACGCACTACCACCTGGGCCGCTGCGTAGGGGTCACGGGGGCCGGTGCCCCAGGTCACGCCGTGCGCTTCCAGTACAGCCGCGAGGTCTTGGGGCTGCACCCCAGCGGCAACCCAATGCCGCGCCCAGGTGGTCAGGGTGGGGGCAAGTAGGGCGTGCAGGTGTTGCGCGGCGGCGTACTCGAGTGCCGCGCGGGCCGTGCAGTCCGGGCAGAGGTCTTCAGTTCCTCCGGTGGGGTGCGTGATGGGCTGGGCGTGCGGGCGGTCACAGCGGGCGCAGTGGGTCATGGGTCGATACCTCCGGGGAATGTGGGGGGCGAGCGGCCCCCCGGCTGGGGCTTCAGGCCTGGGCGAGTGCGGCGCGGTGTCCGGCTTCAATCGCGGCGAGCTGGGCGAGTTCCGCTGTGAGTTGGGCGCGGCGGTCTTCGATGCGGGCGAGGGCCGCGCCCCGCTCTGCGGGGGTCATGGGGGCTTGCTGGGCAGCTTGGGCGGTCTGTTTGTGGGTGTCGGTCATTGTGTCCTCTGTGGGGGGCGCTGGGGCCCCCCGTGGGTGTTCAGGCGGCGTGAGGGTGGGTGTAGGTCAGGAAGGCCCAGACGGCGCGGGCTTCCTCTTCCGTGAGGGCCGCGAGGCTGTACACGGGGCGGTCAAGTGCGGCCCCGGCGAAGGCGTAGTGTTCGCCGCTGGGGATTCCGGCGCGGCCCATGAGGGTGTGCAGGCGGGCGGCGCGGGGCTTGCCGATGGGCTGGCGTTCCTCGCTGATGAGCGTGACGCGGGCGGCGCGGTTCAGGATGTTCACGGCCTCTTCCACCTGGGCGGGCTTGCCGTCGATCTGGGCGGTCTTGTGGCCGTGCCGGTCTGCGCTCAGGGTCACGGTCTGCACGGTGGTCATGACCACCACGCGGTCCATCTCGTGATGCGTGACGGCTTCCCAGGTGCGGGTGATGCTGCGGGGTTTGGTAGTCTGCATGTCGATTCCTCTTCTCTTGGGAGTCAGCCGGGGCGGTCATTTCTTCGCGGGAGTGCCGCCCCTTCTGCTGATTGACATTGTATCGGATTCTGATACTATGTGTCAAGGGGTGATACCATGACAGGAATGAACGAAACAGTCCGGCAGAGCGTGAAGAGCACCATGAAAGAGAAGGGCCTGACCCACCAAGAGCTGGCAGACCTGACCGGCATTGAACGGGCCAACGTGACCCGCCTTCTGAGCGGCACGGTTGGCAAAGTCCCTGACAACTGGCAGCGGGTCTTGGACGCGCTGGGCCTGGAACTGATCGCGGTTCCCAAGCGGGAAGGCTAGGCCGTGGCACGGGCGAAGGCGAAGGCAGATCAGAAGGCCGGGAACGGGCGCGGCAGTATCGACCCGCTGCCCAGTGGGAAGTACCGCTGGCGTATCACGGTGGGCCTGAAGCCGGACGGTACGCCCATCCGCAAGACCGGCACGGCCCCCAGCGAGAAGGAAGCATGGGCGGCCATGACTCAGGCCCAGGCTGACCACATGCGCGGGGGTGTGGCCGCGCCTGACCGCGTGACGCTGGGCGAGTGGCTGGACAGGTGGCTTGCAAGCAAGCGGCCCAGCCTCGCGGCGAAGACACATCACAACTACCGCAAGCTGATTGACCTGCACATCACGCCCGCGCTGGGGCGCAAGCGGCTACAGGACGTGCGGCCCGCTGATCTGCGGGGCCTGTACACGGGACTGGGCGCGGCTGGCCTGGGGGATTCCATGCAGCGGCAAGCCCACAACGTTCTGCACGGGGCCTTCAGCGAGGCGCTACGGCTGGAATTGGTCATGCGTGACCCTACGGCAGTGGTCAGGCCCCAGCCGGTGAAGCGGGACGCCACGGCCGCGCCGGTCGATAAGGCCCTGACGGCTGAAGAGGTGGCCGCGCTGCTGCCCGCACTGCGGGCGAGCCGCTGGGGCTTGGTCTTTGAGTTCATGCTGCACACCGGCCTACGCCGGGGCGAGGCCTGCGGTCTGAAGTGGGAACACGTCGACCTGAACGCCGGGACGGTGCAGATCAGAGAGAACCTTGTGACCATTGGCAGCAAGGCGCACGTCAGCACACCCAAGACGGCGAAGAGCGCGAGGCGCGTACACCTGTCACCTGAGGCACTGGACTGCCTGAACCGTCAGAAGGCCGTGCAGGATTTCGAGCGGGCCGCACTCGCGCCTGGGCAGCGCGTGCCGGGGCATCCCAAGACCTACGTGCGGAAGAGGGGCTGGGAAGACACGGGGTACGTGTTCACAGGCATTACGGGCCGCGCCCTGCCCCCAGCGGGCTTGAGGCGATACCTCGCGGCGTTCTGCACTGAAGCTGGGGTGCGTGAAGTCACGGTGCACGGGCTACGGCATACGCACGCCTCGCTGATGTTGCGCCGGGGTGTGCCGCTGGAAGTGGTGAGTGAGAAGCTGGGGCACTCGCGGCCCAGCTTCACGGCAGACGTGTACCGGACGGTTTACCAGAGCGAGCATGAAGAGTGGGCCGTGAACCTGTCGGACTTGGTGCGGCCCAGGGTGATGAATTAGGCCGGTTGGTCACGGGTTGGTCACGCGCCCCGGCTGGGCGAAAATCGACAAAAGAAAACCGCGCACTAGGCGCGGTTTTTCTTGGTGGAGGCTTGGGGATTCGAACCCCAGACCCTCCGCTTGCAAAGCGGATGCTCTCCCGCTGAGCTAAGCCCCCTCAGCGCCGTGAACTGTACCAGCTTGCGGGGGGTTTGGCAAGTGTGGGCCAGATGGCGCATACGGACTGCCGTTTGTTTCGTTGACAACCCGGAACAGCACCGGGTCGTCAACTCCACGTCCGGAACCCGTTTCTCTCCTACTCGCATCCGCTCGGACCCAGCGGCTTTATAAGCCATTCAATCGGAGTCCGTATAAGGCGTGGGCGGCGGCGGGTGGGTAGCATGGGGGGATGTTCAGTCGTCGCGCACCTCTGCCTGAGTTTCCGCCTGGTGCGCTGCTGGTGGGCGGCGCGGCGCGTGACTGGTTGCGGGGCGTGCCCGCGAAGGATTTCGACTGGGCGGTGCCGGACCCGGCGGGCGCGGCGCAGGAGCTGGCGCGGGTGTCGGGTGGGGCGGCGTTCCCGCTGGACGAGGAGCGTGGGTACTGGCGGGTCAGTGCGCCGGGCGGCGTGCAGCATGATCTGGTGCCGCTGCCGGTTGATGTGACGGCGGACCTGTTGCGGCGGGATTTCACGGTGAATGCGCTGGGCGTGTGGGCGGACGGGCGGGTGCTGGACCCGGCGGGTGGCCGCGCGGACCTGCGCTCACGGCGGCTGCGGATGGTGTCGCGGGAGAACCTGCGGGCCGACCCGCTGCGGGCGTGGCGGGCGGCGCGCTTCGAGGGCACGCTGGGCTTCCGGCTGGAGGCGGGCACGGAGGCGGCGGTGCGGGAGGTGGCCCTGGACCTGGGCGCGGGCCGCCTGCCCATGCCTGCCCGGGAGCGGGTGCGGGATGAACTGCACGCGCTGCTGGGGTCGCCAGAGGCGGCGCGAGGCGTGGCACGCCTGGAGGAGCTGGGCCTGCTGGTCCTGACCGTGCCGGAGGTGCGCGAGGGGCTGGGGGTGGCGCAGGGCGGCTTTCATCACCTGGACGTGTTCGGGCACAGCCTGGAGGCGCTGCATCAGTTGCTGGCGCGGCGGCCGGACGCGCCGCTGACACTGCGCTGGGCGGCGCTGCTACACGACGTGGGCAAGGCCCGCACGCGCGCCGTGGACCCCGTGACGGGCCGCGTGTCGTTCCATGGGCACGAGCGGGTGGGGGCGGACCTGAGTGCCGGGATCCTGACCCGCCTGAAACTGCCGGGGGACGATGTGCGGCGGGTGTCGGCGCTGGTGGGGGCGCACATGCTGCCGCTCCCGGCGAACGAGCGGGAGGCGCGGCGGTTCGTGCACCGGCGGCGGGACCTGCTGCCGGACCTGCTGTCCCTGATGCTGGCGGACCGCGAGGCGGCGCGCGGCCCGTCGAGCAGTGAGGCGTCCCGGCGGGCGTACGCGCGGGGCTTCGAGCGGGTGCTGGCGGCGCTGGAGGAGCAGCCCACGCCCCCGCCGCCGCTGCTGGACGGGCAGGCGATCATGGCGCTGCTGGGCATCCCGCCGGGGCCGCGCGTGGGTGTAGCGGCCCGCGCCCTGGCCGAGGCGGCCGCGCTGGGCGAGGTGACCACGCCGGACGGGGCGCGGGCGTTCGTGCGGGCCTGGGCAGAGCGGACTCCCTCATCCTGACCGCGAATCACGCCGCTGTCAGGGGACTGCCAGTCAATCCCCGCTATGCTGCCGCAGAGATGAATCCGCTGCGCCCCGACCATTCCCGCGACACGCATCCCATCACGCCCGACTGGGTGGCGGACGCGGTGTTCTACC
Source organism: Deinococcus seoulensis (assembly GCF_014648115.1). Classification (NCBI taxonomy): domain Bacteria; kingdom Thermotogati; phylum Deinococcota; class Deinococci; order Deinococcales; family Deinococcaceae; genus Deinococcus; species Deinococcus seoulensis. The sequence continues at coordinate 60,980 of NZ_BMQM01000003.1, read as the reverse complement.
AGATCTTCCCCGACCGTTTCGCCCGTTCGGGCCGCGTGACGGGCCTGAACCTGCAACCCTGGGGCGACACGCCGCACTTCCACAGGTACATGGGCGGTGACCTGTGGGGAGTGATCGAGCATCTGGATCACATTCAGAGTCTGGGCGTGACTGCCATCTACTTCTGCCCGGTGTTCCAGTCGGCCAGTAACCACCGCTACCACACGCACGACTACTACCGCGTGGACCCCATGCTGGGCGGGAACGAGGCGCTGCGCGCCCTGATCGACGCGGCGCACGCGCGCGGGCTGCGGGTGGTGCTGGACGGCGTGTTCAACCACGCCAGTCGAGGGTTCTTCCAGTTCAACGACCTGCTGGAACAGGGCGAGGCGAGCGCGTACCGCGACTGGTTCCACGTGGACGGCTGGCCCCTCCAGGCGTACGACGACACCCGCCCCGCCAATTACGCCGCGTGGTGGGGCAACCGCGCCCTGCCGAAGTTCAACACGGGCAACCCGGCCGTGCGGGAGTTCCTGTGGGACGTGGCCGAGTACTGGATGCAGTTCGGGATCGACGGCTGGCGGCTGGACGTGCCGAACGAGATCGACGACGACTCCTTCTGGCAGGAGTTCCGCCGCCGCGTGAAGGCCGTGAACCCCGAGGCGTACATCGTCGGGGAGATCTGGGGCGACGCGCACCGCTGGTTGCAGGGCGACCAGTTCGACGCGGTCATGAACTACCACTTCACGCGGCCGTGTCTGGCGTTCTTCGGGGCGCGCACGCTGGACCACCCCATGAACGAACGCAGCGGCACGGGCCGCGTGGACCCCATGACCGCCGAGGCGTTCGCGGCCCGCATGACCGACGTGAAGAACATGTACCACCCGGACATCGTGCGGGCACAACTGAACCTGCTGGACTCGCACGACACGGCCCGCTTCCTGACGGCCGTGAGCGGCGACGCGACCGCGTACCGGCTGGCGACCGTGTTCCAGATGACGTACGTGGGCGCGCCCTGCATCTACTACGGTGACGAGATCGGCCTGCCCGGCGGTCCCGACCCCGACTGCCGCCGCGCGTTCCCCTGGAACGAACAGGAGTGGGATGCGGACACCCTGGCCCTGACCCGCGCCCTGACGGCCGCCCGGCACGCCACGCCCGCCCTGACGCGCGGCACCTTCGAGGTCACGCACGCGCAGGGTGAGGGCGTGGTCTTCATGCGCCGCCACGAGGCTGGCAATGCCCACGTCGCCCTGAACACCGCCACCCGGGACACGCACCTGCCGTTCACGGGCGTGGCGCCCGGCGATTACCGCGACGTCCTGACGGGCCGCACCCTGACCCTGACCGGCGACACGCCCCTGAGTGTCCCGGCGCGCGGCGCGCTGGTCCTCGTTCCGCTGGGGTAAGGGACGCGGGGCGTGGGGGGCGGTTCACTGCGACCTGCCTCCCAGCATCCTTTACAGCAGGATCACGTCCACGTCGTCGCCCGCCGCGACGGGCTGGCCTTCGGGCACGATGACGAGCGCCCCGGCGTCGCTGAGGGACCGGAGGATGCCGCTGCCCTGCTGGCCGTAGTCGCTGACCGTGCCGTTCTGGAGGGTGGCGCGCCAGAAGGCGGTCTTGTCGGGCAGGGCGCGGAAGGGCGTGGCGGCGCGCAGGCGCAGCGTCTGCGGGGGCTGGCCGGTCAGGGCGGGCCGCACGATCACGTGGAACACCACGAGACTGCTGACCGGGTTGCCCGGCAGACCGAACACAGGCAGGCCGTTCCAGCCGCCCAGGATGGCGGGACCGCCGGGACGCATGCGTACCTTCCAGAAGCTCACGCGGCCCTGCTCGACCAGCAGGTCGCGCATGAAGTCGTACCGGCCCATGCTGACGCCGCCGCTGGTGAGCAGCGCGTCCGCGCCGCCTGCACGGTCGATGGCGGCCTGGAGCGCCTCGGGGCTGTCCGGGGCGTGCCCGAGGGGGATGACCTCGCACCCGGCCTCGATCAGCATGGCGCGCAGGCCCACGGAGTTACTGTCATACACCTGCCCGGCCGTGAGGGGCTGACCGGGCGGGACGACCTCATCCCCGGTGGACAGCAGCGCCACGCGCAGCGGCGCGAGCACCGGCACCTGCGGGTGCCCGAGTGCGGCGGCCAGCGCCAGCCGGGGCGCGGTCAGGAGCAGACCGGCGGTCATGACGACCTCGCCGGTGCGGAAGTCGCCGCCCTCGTGGCGCACGTCGCCGGGACTGGCGGGGCGGCGCAGCAGCACCCCGTCCGGCCCGTCGTCGAGCAGCTGTTCGACCGGGCAGATGGCGTCCGCGCCGGGCGGCAGGGGCGCGCCCGTGTAGATGCGCACGCACTCGCCCGCGCCGACCGTGCCGGTGAAGGCCGCCCCGGCGCGGCTCTCGCCGATCACGCGCAGCCGCACCGGGGTGGGCGGCGCAGCGCCCAGCGTGTCGGCCTCGCGGGCGGCAATGCCGTCCAGGGCGCTCTCGGTGGCGCTGGGGTGGCTGACCAGGGCGCGCAGGTCGCCCGCCAGGGTCCGCCCGGCGGCCTGCGCGAGCGGCAGGGTCTCGGTGCGGCGTTCGGGAAGCAGCGCGGCCAGCAGGGTGCGGGCCTCCTGCACGCTGACGTGCATGGGGAACGGGGGGAGCGGCGCAGTCATGAAGGCAGGATAGGGGTCGGGCGGGCCTGCGGGCGTGCGGGCGTCCGTACCATGAGGCATTCATGGACGGTTTTTCCTGGCGGTGGGCGGCGCGGCGGGCCGCGTGGGCGCTGGTCTGGCTACTCGCGCTGCTGGCTCTGGCGTGGCTGGGCCTGCGGGTGGCCGGGTGGCTGCCTGTCTCACCGCAGGCGGAGGGGCCGCCGCCCGCGCCGACCACGTCCGCCCCGGAGGCCGACCTGCTGCCCGACCCGCTGGCCGGTGGGCAGGCAGGTGGACAGGCAGGTGGGCAGGCCGCGCCGCCCCTGCCGGACGTGACGCTCACGCTGCCGCGCACGCCGACAGGCACAGACCCGACAGGCAGAGGGCAACCCGATCCGACACCCCCGGTCTCCCCTGTCCCTCCCCCGGCAGCCGATCCGGAGGCGACCGGCGCTCTGGAGGCGACCGGCACTCTGGAGGCGACCGGGCCACTGCCTCTCCTGAACCGCCTGCGGGCCGGGGCGGGCGTGGGGGCGGTGCAGGCCGAGCCGGACTGGCAGGCGGGCTGCGCGGCGCACGCGCGGTACCTGGTGCGCGCCGACCGTGCCGAGCACCGCGAGGACCCAGCCAGTCCCCACCGGTCGGCGGCGGGCGAGGCCTGCGCGCCCGGGCATTACTTCGTGTCGTCACAGCCGGACAGTGACCTGCGGCGGGCGCTGGCGTACTGGGTGGGCGGCGCGTTCCACCTGCCGCAACTGCTGGACCCACGCCTGACCCGCGTGGCGTTCGGGGAGGCGCACGACGCGGGCGGCGCGTTCCGGTCGGCGGCCGTGCTGGACGTGCGGCGCGGCCTGAACGCGCCGGACGGTCAGGCGTACCCGGTGCGCTACCCCGGCCCGGAGGCTGGCCTGGACCTGACGGTGGCCCCGGCGAGTGCGTCGGCGTCCGAGTGGCCGGACCCGCTGGTGCACTGCGGTCTGAAGGAGGCGGGCGCGCCGGTCGCGCTGCTGATGGGTGCGGGCGTCACGGTACGCAGCGCCGCCCTGAAGGTGAACGGGCAACCCGCCGCCGCGTGCCTGCTGAGCGCGGCGTCCTTCCGGGGCGCCTCGGCGGGCGATACGCAGGCGGGGCGGGGCGTGCTGGGCGCGCAGGGGGCGGGGGTGCTGCTGCCGCACGTGCCGCTGCGGGCCGGGGACCGCGTGCAGGTGAGTTTCGGCACGACCGCCGGGCGGGTCGGCTGGAGTTTCGGGGTGCGGTAACGGTTGACCGCCACGCCGAGAGGGTACACTCCTTGGGCAGCAGAACCTGCCCGGCGTTCCCTGACCTCCAGGGACGGGCGGGGAAATGGAGACCGCATGAATATTACCCAGGACAAGGTTGTCAAACTCGATTACAAACTCACCGTGAACGGCGAAATCGTCGATCAGAGCGAAGCCGGCGAGCCGCTGGAGTACCTGCACGGGCACCACAACATCATCCCCGGTCTGGAAGACGCGCTGGAAGGCAAGGCCGCCGGTGACAGCCTGCAGGTGACGGTGCAGCCCGAGGAGGGCTACGGCCCCCGCGACGAGGAGAACGTCGAGGACCTGTCCCGCGAGGACTTCGAGGACGACATCGAGGTCGGGCAGACGTACTACGCGCAGGCCGAGGACGGCAGCGTCATTCCGTTCACGGTGATGGCCGTGGAGGGCGACGTGGTGAAGGTGGACTTCAACCCGCCCCTGGCCGGCATGGTCCTGGACTTCGACGTGACGGTACTGGCCGTCCGTGACGCCACGCCCGAGGAACTCGAGCACGGTCACGCGCACAGCGACGGGGATCACGACCACGAGTAACCCACAGTGGGAAGCCTGACTTCCCGGGACAGCGCCGCCTTCCCCATCCGGGAGAGGCGGCGCTGTTCAGTTCATGTTGCCGGACCCGGCCTATTCCTGGTCGTCGTAGTGGTGCAGCAGTTCGGCCTCTGGGTCGCCGCCGGGGTGGTGGTGGCGGGCGACGAGGCGGGCCACGCGGGGCCGCGCTCCGGCGTGCGCCAGCAGTCGCGCGCCGAGTTCCGGGTGGTGCGCGCGGATGCCGAGCGCCCCGACGGGCGGCAGGACGCGGGCCACGCGGTTGGGGATCAGGCCGACCAGTACGCGTTCCCAGGCGTGGTAGGGGCGCAGGCTCTTGCCGCAGTCGTGCAGTAGCGCGGCGGCGGTCAGTTCGGGCGGGGCGTGCGGGTGGTCGCGCAGCAGGTGGCGGGTGACGCGGCAGGCGTGTTCGCGGTCGCGGGGGTCCATGGCGTCGTACACGCGCCGCTCTTCGGGAGTCAGGTGAGTGTGCGCCCAGGGGTCGTCGGGGTAGGCGTCGGTGGGGCGCAGGCTGCGCATCAGTCTACGCACCTTGGCCGTGTACCCGGTCGCCTTGCGGCGCAGGCGGCTCATGAGGGTGCGGTGAGGCATGCCCCGAGCATAAGGGAGCGGAACGCCGACCGGGTGGTGGGGCGTTCCGCTGGGGGCAGAGGTGTTCTTAATCCGCTGCGGTTTCGGCCGTTTCGAGTTCCAGGGCAGCCAGGGCGCGTTCGGCGCTCATGGCGGCGCGCGTGCCGGCGCCGACGCTGGTGCCCAGCTGGCGGTAGATGTAGTCGCTGACGTCACCGGCGGCGAACAGCATGGGCACGCTGGTGTAGATCTCGTCGGTGACTTCCACGTACCCGTCGGCGCGCAGGGCGACGGTGTCCTTCACGAATTCGGTGTTGGGGGTGTGGCCGATGAAGATGAACACGCCGTCGGTGGGCATGTCGTATTCCTCGTTCGTCTTGAGGTTCTTCAGGCGCACGCCGCTGACGGCCTCGTCACCCTGGATTTCGACGGGGGCGGTGTCCCAGACGAATTTCATCTTGGGGTTCGCGAAGGCGCGGGCCTGGGCGACCTTGTTGGCGCGCAGGGTGTCGCGGCGGTGGATCAGGGTGACCTCGTCGGCGAATTTGGTCAGGAACAGGCCTTCCTCGACGGCGGCGTCGCCCCCGCCGATCACGACGACCTTCTTGCCACGGTAGAAGAAGCCGTCGCAGGTGGCGCAGGTGCTGACGCCGCGGCCCCAGAAGTCCTGCTCGCCGGGGATGCCCAGGCGTTTGGGGTTGGCGCCGGTGGCGAGGATCACGGCCTTGGCGCGGTAGGTGCCGCTGTAGCCGGTGACGGTGAAGGGGTAGGCGTGTTCGCGGTCGTCGTCGGCGCGGGTGATGCTCTGGACCTCGTCCATCTCGATCCTGCCGCCGAATTTCTCGGCCTGCTGCTGCATGCGGCTGGCGAGTTCCATGCCGCTGATGGGTTCGGGGAAGCCGGGGTAGTTCTCGACTTCCTCGGTCTGGGCGATCTGGCCGCCGGGGAGGCCTTTTTCGAGGATCAGGGTGCTGAGGCTGGCGCGGCCGGTGTAGATGGCGGCGGTCAGTCCGGCGGGGCCGCCGCCGACGATCACGACGTCGTAGGTGTGGGTGGTGGTGTCGCCTGTCATGGGTGAAGCGTACCACCGGGCACGTTTGCAGATAGTCAGTCAAGCACAGTTTACTTTTTAAAGCACTTTGCATCTATTGAATTCTGCGGGATCTCCGCGCCAGTAGCAGACGCTTGCACAGTTATTGATAATCATTTATCGTTATCGTCTGATGACGTCTGCCTCCCCCACCCCACCCGACCCGCGCCCCTCCGTGCCCATCACCGTCCTGTGCGGCTTTCTCGGCGCCGGGAAGACCACCCTCCTTAACCACCTGCTGACCCAGACGAACGGTCAACGCGTCGCCGTGATCGTCAACGAGTTCGGCGCCGTGAACATCGACGCCAGCCTCGTGGTCAAGACCGACGAGCAGACCATCGAACTGAGTAACGGCTGCATCTGCTGCACGCTGCGCGGCGACCTGCTGCACGCCGTGAACGACCTGCTGGAAACGCGCGACCTGGACGCGATCCTGATCGAATCGACCGGCATCGGCGAGCCCCTGCCCATCGCGCAGAGCTTCTGCCTGACCCCAGAGGAACTGGAGATCGAACCCGAGGAAGGCCAGCCCGCCATTCCCGACCTGCTGGGCCGCGTGCACGTGGACGCCATGATCACCGTCGTGGACAGCGCGCAGTTCTTCCCGCTCTGGAACCGCCAGGACACCATCCCCGGCGACGACTTTGAACGTGGCTTCGGGGAACTGCTGGCCGAGCAGCTGGAATTCGCGGATATCGTCGTGCTGAACAAACTCGACCTGGCCGCACCCGACGACGTGCGGCAACTGCGCGACCTGATCCGCATCACCAACCCCCGCGCCCGCGTGCTGGAAGCCACGCGCGGCGTCCTGCCCGCCGAGGGGCTGCTGAACACCGGCCTGTTCGACTTCGACCACTCCAGCCAGCTCGACGCCTGGATGGCCGAACTGGAAAAAGAGCACACCCCGGAATCCGAGACGTACGGTCTGGGCACCCACATCTTCCGCAGTGAGCAGCCCTTCGACCCCGACATGCTGAACGCGGCGCTGACGCTGGGCCTGCCGCGCAACGTAATCCGCAGCAAAGGCTGGGTGAACCTGGGCAATGGCGTGGCGACCCTCTGGAACCACACCGGGCGGCAGCTGGCCCTGGAAACGGCGGGCGAGTGGCTCAGTCCGGACGAGGCCTTCAGTGAACTGGTGTTCATCGGGCACGACCTCGACGGCGCCGCGCTGGACCAACTGCTGAGCGGCGCCCTGCGCGCCTGAGACCTAACTCTGTCACCGTCAGATCGATTTCTGTTGCGTGATTGCCCCCTCACCCTTCCGTCGCTCCGCTCCTCCCTCCCTCTCCCGCTGGGGGAGAGGGGAAAACGGAAGTCATTCGAGCGATCAGCGATTCAGTTCCATCCTGTAAGCCCCTGTGCCGGAACGTGCGCTGCTGAACCTTTCCCCCACCCCCAGAAGTGATAAGGATATATCAATATGAGTCGTGAGTGCTACCTGACCGGCAAGAAGAACCTCGTGGTGAACAGCGTCACCCGGCGCGGCAAGGCCCGCGCGCAGGGCGGCGTGGGCCGCAAGGTCACCGGCGTGACCAAACGCGTACAGCGCGCCAACCTGCTGAAGAAAACCATCCGCGAAACCGTGAACGGCAAGAGCACCGTCAAGACCGTCTGGCTCAGCGCGAACGCCCTGCGCACCCTCAGCCGCGGCCCGTACCAGGGCATCGAACTGCTGTGACGCGCCCCCACCTCCTCCTGCCCGCGCTGCTGCTCGCCGCGTGCGCCGCACCCACGGCGCAGGCCGCGCCCCTGCAGGTCAGCGCCACGACCACGATCATCGCGGACTTCGTGAAGGCCGTCGGCGGCACCCGCGTCAGCGTGAACGTCATCGTGCCGCCCGGCGGGGACACCCACACCTTCCAGCCCAGCACCGGCGCGATCCGCGAACTCGCCCGCAGCCGCACCCTGTTCGCGAACGGCGCGGGCCTGGAACCCTGGCTGCCCAGACTGAAGGCCAGCGCGCCCAGGGTGCCCGTGCAGGAACTCACGGCGGGCCTGAAACTCCATGCCGCCGATGAAGGCGAGGACCACGCGGAAGCCGGGCATGACGACCACGACCACGGCGCGCTCGACCCGCACGCGTGGTGGGACGCCACCCTGGCCGCCGGGTACGTGAAGAACGCCCAGGCGGCCCTGACCCGCCTCGACCCCGCCGGGAAGGCCACCTACGCGAAGAACGCCGCCGCGCACCTGAAAGCCATCAGCGCCGCCGACGCCTACGCGAAGAAACAGTTCGCCACGGTGCCCGCCGCGCGGCGCGTGCTCGTCACGAACCACGACAGCCTGCATTACCTCGCCGAGCGGTACGGGCTGCGCCTGATCGGGGCGGTCATTCCGGGCCTGAGCACCGAACGTGAACCCAGCGCCCGCGAACTCGCCGTGCTGACCCAGACCATGAAGAAGGCCGGAGCGAAGGTGATCTTCACGGAGAACACCGTCAACGCCCGCCTCGCCCAGACGCTCGCCCGCGAGACCGGCGCCCGCATCGCCCCCGCGCTGTACACCGACGCCCTGGGACCCAAGGGCAGCGGCGGCGAGACGTACCTCAAGGCGTTCCGGACGAACGTGGACATCATGGTGAAGGCGCTGAAAACGCGCTGAGGGAGTGGGTTGTAGGCAGTAGGAAGTGGGGAGTGGGGGTTGTCTGCCTGGGTCAACACGTCAAGAGCAGGCCAGAAAGGAAATGCGATGCCGCCTCCTTCCCACTACCCACTGCCTACTCCCCACTTCCCATTTTTGATTCTGCGCTCGCAACATCACCGCGTGGGGAGGTATGCTGGTCTGATGCTGGGCGTCGAGAACCTGACAGTCAAATACGGCCCGCAGACGGCCCTGGAGAACGCCAGCGTCCGCTTCGAGGCTGGAACGTTCAGTGCGATCATCGGCCCGAACGGCGCGGGCAAGAGCACCCTCCTGAAAACCCTGGTGGGCCTGCTGCCCGACCACGCGGACGCCGTGCGCTTCGACGAGGGCCACAGCGCCCGCTCGTGCATCAGTTACGTGCCGCAGCAGCAGACCCTTGACTGGGCCTTTCCCGTGACCGTGTGGGACGTCGCCATGATGGGCCGCACCGGCCGCCTGGGCTGGCTGCGCTGGCCGGGCAAGCAGGACCGGCAGATCGTGGAGGACGCCCTGAAAGAAACCGGGGTGTACGACCTGCGCGGCCGGCACATCGGCGCGCTGTCCGGCGGGCAGCGGCAACGGGTCCTGCTGGCCCGCATGCTGGCCCGCCAGGGGCACCTGCTGCTGCTGGACGAACCCCTGACCGGCGTGGACGCCGCCACGCAGGAAACCCTGATGGGGCTGCTGCGCGCGCAGGCCGACCGGGGCCGCGCCGTCGTGATGGTCACGCACGACCTGGAACAGGCGCGGCGCTGGTGCGACCATCTGGTGCTCGTGAACCGCCGCGTGATCGCCGACGGCACGCCCGAACAGGTGTACACCACGCAGAACATCGAGGCGACGTTCAGCACCAGCTTCCTGGGCCATACTCACGCCGAGGCGTGAGGTCGACAGGTGATGGTTGAAAGTTGATGGAACACCTGCACGCGCCGACCACCTTCCCGCACCTCCGAGGCTTCCCTTGCACCTGCTGACCGACCCCCTGCAATTCGAATTCTTCACCCGCGCGCTGCTCGCCGTGGTGCTCGTCAGCGTCCTGTGTGCCCTCGTCGGCGCGTGGGTCGTGCTGCGCGGCCTGAGTTACATCGGGGACGCCATGAGCCACGCCGTGTTCCCCGGCATCGTCGGCGCGTTCCTCATGCAGGGCAACCTGCTCGTCGGGGCGCTCATCGCTGCCGTCCTCACCGCGCTGGGCATCGGCGCCATCGGGCGGCGCAGCGGCCTCAAGCAGGACAGCGCCATCGGCATCGTGTTCGTCGGCATGTTCGCCCTCGGCATCGTCATGCTGTCGCGCGCGCCGACCTTCACCACCGACCTCAGCAACTTCCTGATCGGCAACCCACTCGGCGTCACGCCCGCCGACCTGTGGGGCGCGCTGGCCGTCACGGTCGTCGTCGGCGGCATCCTCACCGCCATCCAGAAGGAACTCCTGCTCGCGTCCTTCGACCCGACCGAGGCGCGCGCCGTGGGCCTCCCCGTCCGCCGCCTCGAAAGTCTGCTGCTGATCCTGATCGGCCTCGTCGTCGTCCTGACCGTGCAGCTCGTCGGGACGACCCTCAGCGTCAGCCTGCTCATCACGTCCAGCGCCGCCGCGCGCCTCCTGGCCCGCAGCCTCAAGAAGATGATGCTCCTCGCCGCCGCGCTCGGCACCGTCGGCGGCGTGACGGGGCTGTACCTCAGCTACTACCAGGACACCGCCCCCGGCGCGACCATCGTCCTCGTGAACACCGCCATCTTCCTGCTGGCGCTGGCGTTCCGCAGACGGGAGTGACGGGGCTGTGGGCTCTGAGCTTTGAGCTGTGAGGAAGAACGCCGGGGCACACGCTCCGGCTTTTTTTCCTGCTCATAGCCCACAGCTCAGCGCTCATGTCCCCTCCCCTGCCGTACCCTGTGCGTCATGACGACTTTGCAGCGATTCACGGACAAGACGGTGCTCATCACGGGTGCGGGGGGTGGGATCGGCGCGGCCCTGGCGCACCGGTATGCCGCAGAGGGAGCGCGGGTCGCGGTGAACGACGTGAACGCGGCGGCGGCGCAGGCGGTCGCGGACGCCCTGACGGCGGCGGGCGCGCGGGCGTTGAGCGTGCCGGGCGACGTGAGTGTTCAGGAGGGCGTGGAGGCGATCTTCGCGGCGACCGAGGCAGAACTGGGACCAGTGGACGTGCTCGTGAACAACGCAGCCCTGACGAGTGACCAGCGGCACTTCCTGGACGCGGATGAGGCGTGGTGGGACCTGTTCCTGCGCGTGAACCTGAAGAGCGTGTTCCTGTGCGCTCACCGGGCGGCGCGGGGCATGGCGGCGCGGCGGCGCGGCGTGATCCTGAACGTGTCGAGTGGCGGCGCGACCCGCTCGCACCGGGGCTTCACGTCGTACGACGCGGCGAAGGGCGGCGTGGAGGCGTTCACGCGGGCGCTGGCGCTGGACATGGCGCCGTACGGGGTGCGCGTGAATGGGATCACGCCGGGCTTCATCAACACGTACGGGCTGGAAGGCGAGGATCTGGCGCAGCGGGAGAAGACCGTGCCGCTGGGCCGCTACGGCACCGCCGAGGACCTGACGGGCGCGGCGGCGTTCCTCGCGTCGGACGACGCGGCGTACGTGACGGGGCAGTTCGTGGTCGTGGACGGCGGGGTGCTGGTGCAGCAGCGCAGCGCGAACGTGGACACCTTCCCCCTCAGCAACTTCCCGGACGTGCCTGCCGAGAGCTGAAATCCCCGACCACTGGGGAGAAGGAATCGCACAGCGCCGGAGGGGTGAGGGAACCCTCCGCCATCCGGCGCATGTGCCCGCCGCGCGGCGCGTGGTACGGTCGGCCCTGACCACCGGGGTTGCCCGGTCGTTTGCCCCTCCGCTCATTCAAAGGACCTCCCTGCCTTGCGTCTGTAACCCCTGACTGCCGTGTTCCAAGTTGCCGCCTGCCGTGTGTGGGCTGGCCTGTCCCGTCAGGGGGATGCAGTGATGTTGATGGCGCGTGGGGTCGCGCGGTCGTTCGCGGCCCGTGTGGTGTTTTCGGGTGTGGAGCTGACCGTGGGGGCCGGGGAACGGCTGGCACTGGTCGGCGAGAATGGCAGCGGCAAGAGTTCGCTGCTGCGCGTGCTGGCGGGGCTGGACGCGCCGGATGCGGGCGTGGTGACCCGCGCGGGCCGGGTGGCGTTGCTGGCGCAGGCGCAGCCCGTGGGTGGGTCGGTGCTGGAGGCCGTGACTCCCCCGGCGCTGGCGGCGGCCCGGGGAGCGTTCGAGGCGGCCTCTGCGGCGCTGCCCGGCGGGTCCGAGGCGGCGCTGCTGGCCTTCGCGGACGCCGAGGAAGCCTACCGGCTCGCGGGTGGGTACGACTTCGCGGGGCGCGCGGCGGCGGTCCTGGCGGGGCTGGGTCTGGACGCCGGGGCGCGGGCGGACCGGCTGTCGGGCGGGCAGGCGCGGCGGGTGCTGCTGGCGGCGCTGCTGCTGGCCCCGGCGGACGTGTACCTGCTGGACGAACCCACGAACCACCTGGATGCAGGGGGCGCGGCGTGGCTGCAGGACTGGATTCTGGCGTCGGGAGCGGCGTTCGTGCTGGCCAGTCATGACCGGGCGTTCCTGGATGAGGTGGCGACCGGCGTGGCCGAGCTGGAACGCGGCACGCTGACCGTGTACCCCGGCAACTACTCCGGGGCGATGGCGCTGAAGGCGACGCTGCGTGAGGCGCAGGCCCGGGAGTTCGGGGCGTACCGACGCAAACGCGCGGCGCTGGACGAGGAACGGGCGCGGCGGGCCAGCCGGGCGCGGAGTGCCGGGCAGTACAACCACCGGCGGGCCAGTGACGGTGACAAGCTCCTGGCGAAAGGCAAGGCGCAGAACGCGCAGGGGGTGAACGCGGCGGCGGCCCGGCGACTGGAACGGCAGATCGATCGGGCGGACGCGGCCGCCACACCGAAACCCCACGAGGATCACCGTCAGGTGCGGCTGACGCTGCCGCCCGTGCCGCCGGGGCCGCTGGAGGTGCTGACGGTCAGCGACCTGAGCGTGGTTCGGGAGTCGGAGGCGGTGCTGTCCGGCGTGAACCTGCATGTGCGGCATGGTGACCGGGTGGCCCTGACCGGCCCGAACGGTGGGGGCAAGAGCACGCTGCTGCGCGCCCTGCTGGGCGGGCTGCCGCACAGCGGGGCGGTGACGTGGGGTGCGGGCCTGACCGTCAGCCTGATCGGGCAGCACGGCGAGGAACTGCTGGGGCTGGGCACGGTGGGGGACGCCCTGCTGGACGCCAATCCGCTGCTGACCCCGCACCAGCTGCACGAGGTCGCGGCGGCGCTGGAGGTGCCGGGCGGCCCGGCCTTCCCCCTCGCGGGTCTGTCGGGCGGGCAGCGGATGCGCCTGAGCCTCGCGCGGCTGCGGGTCACGCGCGCGCAGGTACTGCTGCTGGACGAACCCACCAACCACCTGGACGTCCGGGCCATCGAGGCGCTGGAAGCACTACTGCTGGACTTTCCGGGCACGCTGCTGCTCGCCAGTCATGACCGGCGGCTGGTGAAGCGGGTCGCCACGCGCGAGTGGCGCGTCGGGGGCGGCGGGGTGCACGAATCGTGAGGCGGCCGCAATGAAACAGCGGCTGCAATGAAACAGAGGCCGCACTGGGCGGCCTCCGGTCATCGGGCGGCTGGGTTCAGTTCAGGCGCTTGATGCGTTCGGTGGTGTCGGGGCTGACGGTGGTGCTCGTCAGGAACGCGCGGAAGGCGTCGATGTCCAGGTCGCCGCCGAGACGGCTGGTGCCCTTGGCGAAGGCGGTGAAGCCGTCGCCGCCGTCGGCGAGGAAGTTGTTCACGACGACGCGGTAGCTGGCGGTGGGGTCGAGGGCCTGCCCGCCAAGTTTGATGTCGCTGACCTTCTCGCCTTTGGCCTTGGCGTTGTCCCAGGTGTACGTGAAGCCCCGGCTGACCTGCAGGATGCGGTTGCTGCCGGCGGAGGGGTTGTCGAACTGCTGCTCGAGGGCTTCCTTGATCTGCGCGCCGGTCAGGGTGATGACGGTCAGGATGTTCCCGAAGGGCTGCACGGTGAACGCGTCACCGTACGTGACCTGCTTGCTGGCGTTGGGGACGTTCACGGGCAGGTCGGCGCGGATGCCGCCGGGGTTCATAAAGGCGATGACGGCGCCGCCCTTGCTGGCGGGCGCGGTGGCGGCCAGCTGGCTGTCGGCAATGACGCGGCCCAGGGGGCTTTCGCCGTTGGTGCCCGCGGTGCGGCTGATCTGCTCGACGCCCAGCGTGGCGATGACGGTCTTGGAGATCGGGTCGGTGAGGTCCCTGGCCTTCTGGACCAGGGCGGTCATGGCGGCGTCCTTGGGGGCCTTGGCGGCGTCCACGACGACGTTGCTGGCGCGGATGGCGGTGACGCGGTTGGCGCGGGTGTCGACGGTCATGTCGATGCGCTGCAGCAGGTGGCCCAGCGCGTCGCCCTGGATGACGATGCGGTCCTTGCCGTCGGGGCCGGGCACCAGGCAGTTGTAGCCGCGGTGGGTGTGGCCGGTCATGATTGCGCTGACAGCCGGGTCGAGGCCCCTGGCGACGTCCACGATGGGGCCGCTGAGGGTCTTGCAGTCGACGATGTCGAAGGCGTCCTTGCTGGTGCCGCCCTGGTGGACGAGCGCGACGATGGCGTCGGCGCCCATGCGTTTGATGGCGGGGATGGCGGCGTTGATGCTCCTCACTTCATCCTCGAATTTCAGTCCGGCGACACCGGCGGGCGTGACGACGGTGGGGGTGTCCTTCAAGACGGCGCCGACGAAGGCGACCTTGGCCTTGCCGACCTGCACGATCTTGTAGGCGGGCAGGACGGGCTGGCCGGTCTTCTCGTCGATGACGTTCGCGGCGATGTAAGGGAACTTGGCGCCTTCGAAGGTGTTGTTGAATTTGCAGGCCTTGGTGGCGTCGTTGCTGTTGCAGCCACCCTTCTGGTAGCGCATCAGTTCGGCGAAGCCGTAGTCGAATTCGTGGTTGCCGACGACATTGACGGCCATGCCCAGGCCGTTCAGGGCGTCGATGGTGGGTTCATCGCGCAGCAGGCCGCTGATCAGGGGGCTGGCGCCGGTCATGTCGCCCACGCCGACGAAGACGGTGTTGGGGTTGGTGCGGCGGGCCTCGGCGAGGATGCCGCCGATGGCCTCGACGCCGCCGGCCTGGACGGTCAGGGTCTTGGTGCGGTCGGCGGGGTCGGGCACGCGGAAGCTGGTGGGCAGCAGGTTGCCGTGGAAGTCGTTCACGCCGATGACGGTGACGTCTACGGTGGAGGGGCCCAGGATCATGGAGCAGCTGCTGAGGCTGAGGGCGGCGCCGATCAGGAGGAAATTGTTTTTCATGCGCCGTTCATTCTAACGGGCGGGGCGTCTGGGCGCGGTCAGCTACGGCCCGGCCCTGCTACCGGCCCTGCACCTGAACGGGCAGGTACAGCAAGGCCCGGCCGTCCTGGGAAGGAACGGCCGGGCAGTGTGGGGTGCGCCCGCGAGCGCGGGCCCAGCACCCCTATGATTCACCCTCTGTCGGGGTTCAGTAGAACTTGGTGATGCGCTCGACGCTGTGGCGGTGGTGGGGGAAGCCGTCCTCGGCGCGCTTGCCGACGGGCAGCAGACCGGCGAACTGGACGTGCTCGGGCAGGCCGAGGATTTCCTTGACCTTGGCGGGGTCGAAGCCGAGCATGGGCACGGTGTCGTAGCCGAGGCCGCGGGCGGCGATCATCACGAAGCCGAAGGCGATGTTCGCCTGGCTCAGGCCCCACTGGCCGCGCTGGGCGACGTCCTGGCTGCCGAAGGCGCCGTCGAAGGTCTTGCGCTGGCCTTCGCGGCCCGCGTCACCCATGCCGGGGTGCGCGGTTTCCTCGACGGTGGCCAGGGTGTCTTCCATGTCGCTGTACACGACGATGACGGCGGGGGCGTTCGTGACCTGGCCCTGGCCGTAGGCGGCGGCCTGCAGCTGCTCCTTGATGGCGGCGTCCTGCACGACGGCGAAGCGCCAGGTCTGGGCGTTCCAGGCACTGGGGGCGAGGCTGGCGAGGCGCAGGATTTCGTGCAGGTCGTCCTGGTTCATGGGTTCCTGGACGTACTTGCGGATGCTGCGGCGGGTTTCGATGGCTTCTTTGACGTCAAGCACTTTGGGGGTCGTAGCGGTCATGGGGCTACGTTATCCGAATCGCTTTGGAATGTCAAGCGGTGTGAGATTCGTCATGATCTGATCAGCCCCGCAGTGTAAACTCTGGGCATGAGTACTGAACACACTGGATTCTGCCCGGTCTACCGGGCTATCGGGGTGTTGCAGGAGAAATGGGTGCTGCACATCGTCCGCGCCCTGCTGAACGGTGAAAAAGGGTTTAATGAGCTCGCCCGCGCCGTCGGCGGATGCAACAGCGCCACCCTCACGCAGCGCCTCGAACACCTCGAAACCCTCGCCCTGATCAGCAAACGCACCGAGGACACCCAGGGCAAACTGGCCCGCAGCGTCTACACGCTGACCCCCGCCGGCCTGGAACTCCAGAGCGTCATCGACGCCATCGACACCTGGGCCGTCACCCACCTGAACACCCCGGCCCCCGCACCCGCCGCCTTCAGCGAGCTGCCCGCCACCGACTGCGCCGGCTGAGCGGCGGCCCCATCATCCGGTCATGACCGGCCCAGACGACCCCGCCCTGCACGGCCCCTCTGCCCGTCCCTCCATCCGTATCGTGCCGCCCGATCCACGCTGGGCGGCACGCTTTCATGCGCTGGCCGCCGCCATCCGCCCGCACCTGCCGCCCGGCGCGGCGCTGCATCATACGGACTGCCGTTTTTTTCTTAACACGGAACACCACGGTTCTGTCCACTCCACGTCCGGAGGGGCGCCCTGCTCCCACTCGCATCCGCTCGGAGTAAATGGTCTTTGCAGCCCATTCAATCGGAGTCCGTATGACTTCCTGCGCGCCACCCCGGCCGCCGCCGCGTACGGCGAGGTAAAGACCCGGCTGGCACGCCTTCACCCGCACGACACGGACGCCTACTATGCTGTCAAGGACCCCGTGATGGACCTGATCATCGCCGGGGCGCAGGCGTGGGCAGCCAGCAGCGGCTGGACGGTCCCGCCCCCGACCCTCTGCCCCCGACCTCTGCCCCCGCGTCCCGGAGCGACCCATGACCGCCTTCCTGCTGTTCATCCTGATCCCCACCGCGCTGATCGTCCTGTCGTTCCGCATGAAACCCGTCGTGCCGCCGGACGAGTCACCCCACGACGCCCTGGGCGGCGGGCTGGCTGCCACCGGCCTGTTCGGCGGTCACGGCCTCCCGGCAGACGTGCGCAGCGTGCCCGAGGAAACGGCGCCCGTCCGGTTCGACCTGAGCGGCCTGCCCGAGCGTGAATGAACCCGTAACCTGCGCGTCCGGCGCGGCCCGTACGCTGGGGGCATGAGCATCAAGGACAACTTCACGCCCGACGAGTGGTTCAAGGTCATGACCGGCCCCGGCCGGGCCGGAGCGGCCATCGTCGCCTCCAGCCCCAGCGGTCTGACCGGACTGGTCGCCGAGGCCCGCGCCCTGAACGACGCCATCCGCGACGGCGTCAGCGCCGACACCCGCACGCCCCTGCTGGAAGCCATCGCCGCCGACCTGCTGCGCACCGCGCCGGACCCGGCCGTCATGCCTCACCAGGAACGCGCCCGCACCATGCAAGAAGCGCTGGAGCAGAGCCTCGAAAACGTCCGGCAGGCCGCGTGGCTGGTCAGCGCCAAGGCCAGCCCCGAGGACAGCGCCGCGTACCGCCAGATGCTCCTGAGCGTCGCCGAACGCACCGCGAACGCCGCCAAGGAAGGCGGATTCCTGGGCTTCGGCGGGGAACTCGTGAACGACCGGGAACGCGCCGTACTGGACGACCTGCGCCGCATCCTGAACCTGGAGGCCGCACCTGCCCCCACCGACCAGCCTTCCCCCGACGGCAGCGGCAACAGCGGCTGATACGGGTTCCGATTGTTTCGCTGACAGTCCGGTGTGGAGGCGGATTGCCAGCGAAACAGTCGGCTGTCCCCATAAGGCGGCCCGGTCAGTCGTGTGGGCCGCCCTGCCCGACTGACCGGGCGCCCGTCTCCCGGATGCGTTCGTTCATCAGGTCGCGGAACGCCTGCTCGTGGGGGATTCCGGCGTCCAGCTGGGTGCCGGTGGACGCCATGACGTGCTCGCGGCCGTCGCCGCGCAGGTACACCGCGCCGCGCTCGCGGTGACTGACCCGCCAGCGGTTCAGGTCGTTCAGCGCCGCGTCGAAGGCGTCACGGGCGCGGCTGCCGCCCCAGTCCAGCACAGCCGCGCGGATCACGTTCCGGTGCGGTTCCCAGGCGTTCAGCAGCGCCCGCTGCGGGGGCGTCATGGAGGCCCGTGAGTGCCGGAGGGCGCGCCCCAGGTTCGAGTCGAACCCCACGCCCAGCGCCAGGTCCGCGACCTGCGTGCCGCCCAGTTGCAGCCCGCTGGCGCCCTCCAGAACCGGGCCGTCCGGCACGCCGTCCACGGGCAGCCCCCACCCGAAGGTCGGCTGGATGAACACCCGCCACAGGTCGCTGCGGACCACCCGGAAACGCATCAGGGTGTTGATCTGCCGGGTCATGGCGCTGATCGCGGCGTGCAGGTCTGCCAGCGCGTCTTCCAGCGCGGACCGGTCGTGGTGGTGGGCGGCGCTCAGGGCCTGCGCGGCGGCACCCAGGACCGCCTGCCCGCGCGCCTCGGTCAGCACGAACGTCTGAATCCACAGGTCCAGCTGCCCGGCGAGGTCCCGGTCGTCCCCGGCGGGCGTGGCGTGCCAGTTGTGCGCGGTCCGCACCTGACCCGCCTGCACCTGCGCGGCGTGGTACGGCTCGCCGGGGGGCAGGGCGTCCGAGCGCCAGTTCAGGTACTTCAGGGTGTGCATGGTGCCGCACGGCGGGAGGTGGTGCGCGGCGCTCAGGTCGCGGAACAGGGCGTGCAGGTGCGCCGGGAAGTCCGGACGTTCCTGAAAGCGGGCGGGCGCGACCGGCACGGCGTTCCAGCGGTACAGGTGCATCAGGATCGCCGTGGCGGACAGCAGCGCTTCCTGCTGCGCGGCGCTCAGCTGCCGGGCGTCGTCCCGCCGGTACCCCAGGGCCGCGTCGAGGTCCAGCAGGGCCGCGCGCACGCCGCTCCCCTGGTACGCCGGGGCCAGCGCCGGAACAGCGTCCAGCAGCGCCTGGAAGGGGCCGGGCAGGTGCAGCAGCGGTGCGGTGGGCGGCAGGAACCCGGTGCGGGCCAGCGGCCGGAACAACGTCAGCAGTTCCGGCAGTCCGGCGGGCGAGGCGTCCGGGAGCGGCGCCGCAGGAAGATCAGGGAGGTCAGGCAGGGGAATCTCCGGTCAGGCAGCCGGGAAACGGCCGGGAGGGAACAGCAGGCCGGAAAGCCCTTCACGGCGGGGCGACCAGGACCTTCAGTGTAGCCGGGCTGCGTCGCACGCGGGACGCACGTTCGATCAACACCTCCGATCAGCACGCTCGATCAGCACCTCCGATCAATACGTTCGATCTGAGCGTCCTGTCTGAGACTGCCGAACCCGGCGGCAGGTGAACCCGGTATGCTGCGGCAAGTGCGGGGGCGACTGGCGCTGAACGTGGGGTGACCACGGGGGAGCCTCCGGGATGTTCCTTATGATCGCGCGCCTGGGTCGAGCGGCTCCCTGTCGGTGGGAACCGTTCGCGTTTCTGGTATCAGGGAGGCAAGTAGATGACGCAGCAGGGTGCAGGTCAGGGCGGCGGGCAGGGCAGGAAACGGGCGCTGATCTCGGTCAGTGACAAGACGGGCGTGGTGGAGTTCGCGCGGCAACTCGAGGCGCGCGGCTGGGAGATCCTGAGTACCGGCGGCACGTACGCCAGTATCGTCGCGGCGGGCGTCGCGGCGCGGCAGGTGAGTGACGTGACGGGCTTCCCGGAAATGCTGGACGGCCGCGTGAAGACGCTGCACCCGGCGGTGCACGGCGGGATTCTGGCGCGGCGCGAACCCGGTCACCTGGGGCAGCTGGACGCGCACGGGATCGGCACCATCGATCTGGTGTGCGTGAACCTGTACCCGTTCCGGGAGACGGTGGCGCGCGGCGCGGCGTTCGACGAGGCCATCGAGAACATCGACATCGGCGGCCCGGCCATGATCCGCTCGGCCGCGAAGAACCACGCGGGCGTGCTGGTCCTCGTGGACCCCGCCGACTACCCGGTGGCGCTTCAGGACGACGTGAGTGCCGCCGACCGGCAGCGGCTGGCCGCCAAGGCGTACCGGCATACCAGCGAGTACGACGCCGCCATCACCGCGTACCTGGAAGGCAGCAGCGACGAGTTGCCCACCGCGCTGCCGGGAACGCTGACCCTGAACCTCAGCCGGGTGGCCGAGGTCCGGTACGGCGAGAACCCGCACCAGCCGGGCGCGATCTACCGTCTGGGCGGCGCGGTCGGGCCGGTCATCGACGCGCAGGTCGTGGCGGGCAAACCCATGAGCTTCAACAACTACGCCGACGCGGACGCCGCGTGGGCACTGTGCCAGGAACTCGCGGCGCAGGAAACGCAGGCGCAGCACGGCGACCCGGTGGCCGTGTGCGTGGCCGTCAAGCACGCCAACCCCTGCGGCGTGGCTGTCGCGGACGACGCGAAGACCGCCTGGGAACGCGCCCGTGACGCCGACACCCTCAGCGTGTTCGGTGGCGTGGTCGCCCTGAGCGTGCCCGTGACGCTGGAAACGGCGCAGGCGACGCGCGGCACGTTCCTGGAGGTCCTGATCGCGCCCGAGGTCACGCCCGAGGCCGCCGCGTGGTTCGCGGAGAAGAAACCGGACCTGCGGGTGCTGGTGGCCGCCGCGCCGCAGGACGTGAGCGTGCTGGACGTGCGCCCCCTGACCGGCGGGTTCGCCGTGCAGGAACGCGACGCCCGCCCCTGGGACGACCTGTGCCCGGAAGTCGTCACGGCCCGGCAGCCCACCGATCAGGAATGGCATGACCTGCGCTTCGCGTGGGCAGTCGTGAAGAACGCCCGCAGCAACGCCGTGGTCCTGGCGCGCGGCGGCGTGACGGTCGGCCTGGGCGCCGGAGCGGTCAGCCGCATCTGGGCGGCCGAGCGGGCCGTGGCGAACGCCGGTGAGCGGGCGCAGGGCGCCGTGCTGACCAGCGAGGCGTTCTTCCCGTTCGACGACGTGGTGCGCCTCGCCGCGAGCGTGGGCGTCACGGCGATCCTGCAACCCGGCGGCGCCAAACGCGACCCCGAAGTGATCGCCGCGTGCAACGAACTGGGCATCAGTATGGTGTTCACGGGCAGCCGCCACTTCCGTCACTGAACCGTCGCCACTGAACCGTCGCCCCTGAGTCGTTGCCACCTGAGCCGTCGGGCCTGAACGGCTGCTCGACCGGAACGGAAAGCATGTCACCGGGGGTGTCCGGGCCGCGTGGGGGGGCCGGGCACCCCCGGTGGCCGTGTCCGGCGCGTGCGAGGTTTTCGGCGGCGCATGCGCGGCCCGGCTGCCTACAGTGACGGTCAGGCCCGGATTCTGCTCCGTCCTGCTCCGCTCATGGGTTCCGTCTGTTTCGCTGGGTAACCCGGAGGGGCGTTTTTATCCCCTTCTTTCTCCCGCGCGCGTCCGCTCGGATTGAATGGGGTTTGCAGCCCATTCAGTCGGAGTCCGTATCCCGCCCACTTCACGAGGTACTTCATCATGCCCATCCTGACCACCTCGCGCCCCGTGTGGCGCGCCGCCGCCCTGCTCCTGCCACTGCTGGGCGCGTCCCTCGGAACGGCCCAGGCACGCACGCTGGCCGAAGCGAAAGCCAGCGGCACCCTGAACGCCGCGACCAGCGGTGACTTCCGGCCCTTCAACTTCCTGGATGCCAGCGGCCGACCCGACGGGTTCGAGGTCGAACTGATTGGCGCGGTGGCCGCGCAGATGGGCCTGAAGGTCAACTGGCAGGTCCGGCCCTTCGACGGCCTGCTGGAAGACGTGAACAGCGACCGGTACGGCATCGACGTGGTGGCCGCCTCGCACGCCATCACCAGCACCCGCCTGAAGACCGTGGAGTTCAGCAACCCGCACTACTGCACGGGCGGCGTGATCCTGGCCCGTCAGGGCGGCCCGCAGACCAGCCGGGCGCTGTCCGGCCGCACGATGGCCGCCGAGGAAGGCAGCACGTACCTGGGCTTCCTGAAGAAACTGCCGTTCGGTAAGTCCATCTCGGTCCTGCCGACCGGGAAGGACGTGGTGCGCGCCGTGGCCCTCGGCCGCGCCGACGCCGCCGTCACCGACCGGTTCGTGGCCCTGGAGGCCCTGACGCTGTACCCGAAAGCGAACCTGATCGTCAGCGACATGCTCTGGAAGGAAACGGTCGGTCTGGCCGTCGCCAGGGAGAACGGCGCCATGCGTCAGGCGCTGAACGTCGCCCTGAAAGCCGTCATCGACGACGGCACGTACGCCCGCCTGAGCCAGAAGTACTTCGGTCAGAACGTCCGCTGCTGATTCATACCTTCAGGGCAGACCAGCGATGAACACGCCGTGGTTCCCCCTCCCCTTGAGGGGAGAGGCTGGGAGGGGGTGAGCAGGCATGGCGTGACAGAAGACGTTTTCCATACCTGTCCCCTCTGGTGTTCCATACCTGTCCCCTCTGGCGCCCGAACAGTGCCCGCACCATTGATCAGGCGCTTTTCTTCCAGCGGCCCTTGCTGCGGTGCCCGACGCGGTTCCCGGCGTGCGCGGTGCGGGCGCGGATGGTCTGCTCGTCGTAGCGGAGCATCACGGCCAGCCGGGCGCGGCTGATGATGTGGTGCGGTTGCTTGGGCACGAACGCCGTCACGATGTCCACGAATCCGTCGCGGGCGTGTTCGGCGACCACGTGCAGCGGGAGTTTCACGCCGCACGCCTCGAAGTACCCGCAGACCAGCCAGCGGCGGTCCTCGGTGTACACGGCCCGGACCCGGCCGGTCAGCAGGACGTTCATGACGTCGTGTTCCAGGAACCCCTCGGCGCGGGCGTGCCCGATGGCGTGGTCGCACAGGTGGTAACGGCCGTCGTACACGGCGTCGCGCAGGCGGGCGTGCGCGCGGCCCAGGCTGAAGTCGTCGGTGCTGACGCCGTCCAGGTCCGCTTCACGCTGGGGTTTCACGGGGGCCTGCGCGGCGGGCCTGGGGGGCGGGGTGGCCTGGGCGCGGCGGGCGGCCTTCTCGGCGCGGGCCAGCTGGGCACGCAGGGCCAGCAGGTCCGTGCCGACCTGCACGTCGGTGGCGGGCACGCTGGGGCCGGTGCGGGCGGCGCGTGGGGGGTGGCTGACGCCCGGTCTGCTGGACTGTCTGGTCACGGCGAAACACCTCCGGTGAGTGGCGCCCCGCTTTCCCCGTGTCGGGCGGCGGACCGTGTCAGCCTCCCTTCAAAAAGGAAAACGCCCCTCAAACACGGCTTCGTGTCTGTGGGGAGGCAGGCGGCGTACCCTGTTCAGGGCATGCCCTGAGCATAGCACGCGCGGGACGGCGGGCGTGGTGAAGCGCGCGGCAGACACGGAACGCGCCGCGTGACTACCCTGGGGTCAGGTTCCGGTCAGCCCTGCGGCGCCGGCCCTCCCGCCGCGCCCGTGAGGGCCGCCCGGCGCACTCCCGTGAATCCCGGCTCCCGCTGCTCTGGAGGTTCCCATGATCCGCCCCATGCTGCTGACCGACGTGCCCGACGTGCTCGCCCTGCTCAACTGGATGGATGACGCCCCGGAACGAGAGGTGTTCTCCCCCGACGCCCGCGACCCCCGCGAACTGCAACTGGAGTGCGAGGACAGCACCTGCCTCGTGGACGCCGACGAGGACGGCGTGAACGCCTACTGCGCCCTGTCGCCCTTCCGGGACGGACTGGTCCTCGAGGGGCCGGTCAGTGACGGGGGGCACCTCCCGGCCCTGCTGCGCCGCGCGCTGGAACACGCCGACGGGCTGCCCGTGTACGCCTTCAGCGCCCGCGACAACACTCCGGTCCGCGCGGCGCTGGAAGCAGCGGGATTCGCGGCCATGCACACCACCGACTTCTACAGCGGACCGCCGTCCCTGCTGACCGCGCAGGCCTGCGCTCCGGCAGGCACGCGCATCTCACGCCGACTGCCGTTCACGGACTACCGGGCGCTGTACCGCAGCAGCGAGGACGCCTGGGCCGGACGCCTGAACTGGACGCCCGAGCAGTTCGAGGCGCATTTCGCGCAGGACGACGTGCGCCTCGTGGCCCTGATGCGCGGCGACGCGGCGCTGGGCTTCGCGGAACTGGAATTCTGCCCCGAGGACGCCCGCGCGGACGTGACGTACGTGGCCGTGCATCCCGCAGAGCGCGGGCAGGGACTGGGCCTGAAACTGCTGGCCCTGGCCGCCGCCGAGGCCGAAACCCACCCGGAAATCCGCACGCTGCGCGTCCGCGCGCACGACCACATGAAACCCGCCCGCGCGCTGTACACCCGCGCCGGACTGAAACACTGCCGCAGCGTCGTGACGTACATGAAAGACGGCGACGAGGACGTGTAGACCGGGCCGCCCTGACCGGAACGCCATGCCCGCCACAGACTCCGGCGCGGGCGGGCGGTACTCTGCGCCGCATGGCGAAGAAGGACCGACGCACCCCCCAGCAGGCCTTCGTGACCCTGCGCGACATGCCCGGCACCCGCGTGATGTTCTGGGTCGTGGACGCCTGCCCGTACTGCGGCGAGCGGCACCTGCACGTCGCCGGGAACATCCGCAACGACCCCGGCGAGTCGCTGGGCGAACACCCCGCCCCCTGCAACCCGGAACGGCCCTACGAACTGACCCTGCCGCCCCGCCCGAAAAAGAAGACCGGCAAGGACGCCCGCCGCAAGGCCCGCCGCGACGGCAAGACCGACGCCTGGGACGAGGACACCTGGTAACGCCCCGGCTGAAGCTCAGCGGATTGCACGGCTCCGCAAACCATTCAATCCGAGTCCGTGTCAGTGCTGCATACCGTCCATGTCGCCGTGGCTGCTGGCAGGCGTGGGGAGCGGCTGCGCGCCCCGCTCCCGCAGCATGTCGGTCATGAGTTTCACCTCGGCGGTCTGCGTCAGGTCGATCTGGCGGGCCAGGGCCTGCACCTCGGGGCGCACGCCGGGCTTCAAGGCCGGACCGACCATGCTCAGGGCGCCCTGGTGGTGGCGGGTCATGAGTTGCAGGAAACTCACGTCGGCGGCGCGGCCTTTCAGGGTGCTGAGGTTCTCGACCTGCGCCTGCGTGGCCATGCCCATCATGCGGGCGTGGTCGGCGCTCATGCCTGCCCCCGCCCACGGGCGCTTCCAGAGGGTCAGCCAGCCGCGCATCTGCCCGATCTGCTCCTGCTGCGAGAGCATGATGTCCAGCGCCAGCAGGCGCACGTCCGGGTCGGTGCTGCGCTCACGGACGCGGGTGGCCATGTCCACGGCCTGCGCGTGATGCTGGATCATCTCGCGCACGAACCGCACCTCGGTACTGCTCTCGGCCGGGCCGCCCAGACGCGGAAGCAGCAGCAGACCGCCCAGCACGGCAGCGAGAACGACCAGCAGTGGAAGGGCGAGGCGACGCAACATGCCCGCGAGTATAGGCATCCCCACGCCGTGACCGGCAGGGGGAAGTGTCCTGCGCCCGTTACACTGCCGGGCGATGACGGCACCGGACCGCAACGAGCAGATCAGGGGCGCGCTGGGTGGTGCTGCCGTGGGCGCCGCGCTGGGCGTGCTGGCCGCCTTTCTGGGCGAGGTGCGTGCGGGCACGCCCCTGCTGTGGGGCCTGCTGATCCTGGGCGCACTGGCCGGAGCGTTCCGCCCGTCCCGCCGCGCCCTGCACGCCGCCGCCGCTGGCGTGGCACTGGCGCTGGCCGCGTGCCTGCTGACACCCACGCTGCGCGCACCGCTGGCGGCCCTGACGCTGGACCAGCCGCCCGGCCGGGCCGACGCGATCGTGGTGCTGGGCGGCGGCGTGCAGTGCGGGGCACGCACGCTGGAGTCCGCCAGTCTGGCCCGCCTGACGCGCGGCCTGGAGTTGTGGGGGCAGAATTACGCGCCCACCCTGACCGTCTCCGAGCAGTCCGGCCTGATCGGGCCGCGCGACTGCCCGAAAATCAGCGTGCTGGCACGGCAGGTCATCACGCGGCAGTTCGCGCAGGACGGCCCGGAAGTCCTGACCCTGAGCAACGTCACCACCACCCGCGACGAGGCGGCCCGCGTGCGCGACCTGGCCCGCACGCGCGGCTGGACGACCATCCTGCTGGTGACCAGCCCCAGCCACAGCCGCCGCGCCGCCGCGCTGTTCCGCACGTACGGCGTGAACGTGATCAGCGTACCCGCACCCGAAACCCGCTTCGACACCACCCTGCCCCTCCCCCTGGACCGCCTGTGGGCCGTGCGGATCCTGGCCTACGAGAGCCTGTCGCGCGTGAAGGCCGCGCTGGGCGGCACGCCGGAACGCTGAAGCTGCCGGAGGGGCAGTGGTCGGTCGCGTTGCGTCAGGTGCCTTCACGGGAACGGGTCGGCGCGGGTAGGCTGCCGGCATGGTGCAGGAATAGACCTCCTGCGAAAGTCCTTCTAAAGCTCAAAGCTGTGTCGGGATTCCTCCTTGCAGGTAGGAACAGCGGAGAGGCCAGGCTTTTATCTTGACTCGGGTCCAACAAAACGGGCTGATTGGGAGTTGTGAGACCACCCATCAGCCCGCTCCCATTTCTAACTCAAATTCCCGACTGGCGTGCCCCTACCCGCATCCACTATCCGTGGGACGCCCTCTGGACCGTCATTCTCACTGGCCTCCTCGCCGGACCACCCAACATTCTCGCCCTCACCCAGTGGATCGCCGGACACCGCGAGGTGCTGTGCCAGCACCTCGGCCTCGACCGCCTCCCCCAGCAGGCTATGATCTACCGCTTCTTCTGGTCGCTGGACCAGCATCTTCCTGAACTGCAACGCGCCCTGCTGGATTGGGTGAAGGCTCAACATCCCACGGCGCATGACCACCTGGTCATCCTTGCCGGTGACGGCAAAGTCCTGAAAGGAAGCGCTCGAGAGGGCCGAACGGCCCTCTCGTTCCTATCGGTCTTCTTCCATGAGCTGGCGCTGACCGTCGCGCAGGTCGATCAAGCAGGGCGTCATGAAGCCAAAGGGATGCAGGATCTGCTCCCCACCCTCACGACCCTCTTCGGGAACGGGTGGCTCATGACGTTGGACGCCGCCTACACCGAGCGGGAACTCACCACTCGAATCGACGAGGCAGGCGGAGCCTACCTCGTCCCACTCAAGAACAACACCCGCTCGCTCAAGGAATGGGCGAAGTTCGCGTTCACATACCCGGCGCACGATCACGTCGTGGACGTCGAGCGGCGCAGTGGGGAAGTCTGGGAGCGGCGTACGTCGGTGATCACCGGTGCGCAGGTTCCGGAAGACATCAAGGACGGGTTGTGTGGCGTGCAGACGTTGATCCGTCGAGAACATCAGGTCACGCGCCGCGATGGCATACAACGGGTTGAGGTGCGGTATGCCGTCAGCAGCCGGCTGCTGACGGCTCAGGAAGCGGAGCGCATCTGGCGCGGTCACTGGGGTATAGAGAATCGAAGCCACCATTGCCGGGATGTCGTGCTGCACGAGGATGCGTGTCGGTTGCGCAAAGGAGCACAGGGACGGGCGATGCTCAATGGCGTGATGGTTGCTCTGCTCAGTGGAAGAACTCGTCAGATCACAGCACTGGTGCGCCGCCTGACCATTGATCCGTTGCTCGCTCTTCAACTCCTGATTCCTGAACTCGCGTCAAGATAAAAGCCTGCGGAGAGGCCGGGCGGCTTGAAAACTCACTTGCGCAGGAGGTCGAATATACCAGCATGCGTGTAGAAATACTATTGGACTGTTTTTATATTTTCGATGATGAATGATGGAATACCATTATTATCTTTAAATTGGCAGCTTCCAGTTGTCTTGAGCGATACTTTATTATATGAAATTGTAAAACTACTAAAATCTGCCCTATTGGGGGTTTTTCCGCCTCTGGTATTATAATTAAAAGTTACGGCTCGTATAACTCTGCCCTCTGTTAAATCTTTTAGACGATCAAGCTCTTTCGCGCAAAGCCTCTCAAATTTTTGACGTGGAGGGCGCATGTCAGGAGTGGTTAGTACGGGAATGATGCTGATACCGGCAAGGAGTATGTTGAGACCAATCACCAGCAGGACAGGATGAGTCAAAAGGCGGGACATCTTCTCCCCAACATACTGAACGCTCTCCACGCAGCGAGGCGTGCTTGAGCGGGTCAAGTAGCTCAGCACCTGACACTTCGCCAGAAATAGCGTCCTGAACGCAGTAGACCTCCCGCGGAAGTCCTTCTGACTCCTGACTCGTGCCTGATTTCTTCCTGCCAGCCAACAATAGCGAAGAGGCTGGCTGGCTCGAAAACCCACTTTCGCAGGAGGTCTAATGGTAGAGACGCTGATTCGCCTGCTCACGCTGGCGGCGCTGATCCTGGCCCTCGGCCTGCCAGTCAGCCGCGCGCGTCCGGCCACCGGTCCTGCCCCCGATCCAGGTGATGCCAGGATGGCGCGGATGGTGTCGTACCGCTACCGGGGCCTGTACGTGGCGTCGCCGGGGGGCAGTGAATTCGGCTGGGGTGTCCTGCTCCGGTCCTGGTTCCGCACGGTCCTGCTGTGCGTGCTGAGTGCCGTGGTCCTGCCATTCAGTCCACTGGCAGGCGTGGCGATGCTCTGGGGGATGTATTTGTACGGAGAGGAGGCGGCATCGACCTCATTCATGATCTTTCTGTACGCGGTACCGCTGGGTGGCGCGGCGCTCGGGTTGCTCGGGAGTGCCCTGTGGGAACTGCATCTGGTCAGGGCGGGCCGGCGCCTGAAGGCCGAGGATTGACAGGCTGGCCGCGAACCATCCGGCACCGTGACGTCCCACAAACGTGCAGACAGGTCTGCCCTACACTGCCGTCTTGATGAGCGAGCGAATGATCACAGTGATTGGTGCGGGACTGGCGGGGTCCGAGGCGGCCCTGGCGGCGGCGCGGCTGGGCGTGCGGGTGCGCCTCTATGAGATGCGGCCCGTGAAGATGACCCCGGCGCACCGCAGCGGGAATTTCGCGGAGCTGGTGTGCAGTAACTCGCTGGGCGGCGAGGGTGAGTTGCAGAGCAAGGGCTTGCTTCAGGCCGAGTTGCGGAGTGTGGGGGGCGCGATCGTGGGCGCGGCGGACGCCTCCAAACTGCCGGCGGGGAATGCGCTGGCGGTCGAGCGGGACGAGTTCAGTGAGCGGGTGACGCGCGCGGTGCGGGAGCATCCGCTGATCGAGGTGCTGGGCGAGGAGGTCACGGCCGTGCCGGAGGGCATCGCGGTGATCGCGTCGGGGCCGCTGACGTCGGACGCGCTGGCGGCGGACATGGCCCGCCTGACCGGCAGCGAGCGCCTGAGCTTCTATGACGCGGCGGCGCCCGTGATCGCGTTCGACTCCATCGACATGGACGTGGCGTGGCGGGCGGGGCGGTACGAGCAGAGCGCGGATTACATCAACTGCCCTTTCACGAAGGACGAGTACCTGGCGTTCTTCGGGGCGCTGGAGCAGGCGCGCGCGCACACGCCGCACGACTGGGAGAAGCTGGAGTTCTTCGAGGGTTGCATGCCCATCGAGGAGATCGCCCGGCGCGGGATCGACACGCCGCGCTTCGGGCCGATGTCGCCCAAGGGGCTGGACGATCCGAGGACGGGGCGCTGGCCGTACGCGGTGGCGCAGCTGCGTCAGGAGGACCGCGAGGGCCGCATGTGGTCGCTGGTGGGCTTCCAGACGGGCCTGAAGTGGGGGGATCAGAAGGTGGTCGTGAACCTGATTCCGGGCCTGGGGAACGCCGAGATCGTCCGGTACGGCGTGATGCACCGCAACACGTACCTGAATGCGCCGCTGGTGCTGGAGTCCACGCTGCAACTGAAGGCCGACCCGACGAAGCTGGTGGCGGGCGTCCTGGCGGGCACGGAGGGGTACCTGGAGTCGGCGGCGACCGGCTGGCTGGCCGGAACGAACGCCGCGCGACTGGCGCTGGGCCTCGAACCTCTCACGCCGCCTGCCGAGAGCATGCTGGGTGGCCTGACCCGTTACCTGGCGAGCGCGAACCCGAAGGGGTTCCAGCCGATGAACGTGAACTGGGCGCTGGTGCCGGAACTGCCGGCCGAGATCAACGAGCGGACCGGCAAGCCCCGCAAGCTGGGTAAGCGCGAGAAACGCCCGGTGATGTTCCGCCGGGGCCTGGGGGCGTTCATGGCGTGGGCGCAGGACGAGGCGGGCCTGACGGTCACGCCGCCGCCCGTCCGTGAGCCTGAAGTAGTAGAGCCCGCCGGAGCGTAAGGCGCTGAGTAGCCTGAACAGGATTCAGAACTGCCGGAGCTGAATCTGCCGGAGCTGAATCTGGTAGACGCCTCCCCCGTCTTCCCTCCAGGCGAGGGTGGTGCGTCCGGCGTCGTCGGTGGTGACGCTGGGGCTGCGGGCGTCGCGGCGCGGGTCGCGGTTCTGCACGCCCAATCCCTGCCAGTGCTGTCCGGTCCAGCGGGCGGCGTGCACCTGCCCCTGGCCGCCGCGTTCCTGCACCCAGGCGAGGACGGCGTGCCCGGCGGGGTCGGTACTCAGGGTGGGGGCCGAGGCGAACGCGGCGCTGACCGGGCCGCCCAGCGGCTGCCAGTGCTGGCCGTCCCAGCGGGCGGCGTACAGGGTGTCCTGTCCGGCGTGGTCTTCGAGCCACGCGGCGATGGGGCGGTCCTGCCCGTCCAGTACGAGGCGGGTGGAGGCGACGTAGCCGGGCGGGTGCCGGTTCAGCGGGCCGCCCATGGCCTGCCACGCCTGTCCGTCCCAGCGGGCGGCGAGGACGCGGGCGGCGGTCACGTCGCCCTGAAGCCACGCCACGACGGGCTGCCCGGCGCGGGTTAGGGCCAGCGCGGGCGTGCGGGCGTAGGCGCGTGGGTCGTTGAAGGCGGGGCCGCGCACCCAGCTGCGGGCCGCGTCGTTCCAGCGGCGCACGGTCAGCTGGCTGCCGTCGGGATTGCGCAGGAATTCGCCCCAGGCGAGGACCGCCTCGCCCTTCCAGGCGGCGACGGCGCGGGTGCGGGCGGCGTAGGGCAGGTCGTCGCCCAGGTAGCGACCGGGCCAGTCGGTCCAGCCGCCGGGCCGCAGGGCGCGCAGCTGCACGATGTCGTTGTCGCCGTAGTTCTCGTTCCAGGCCAGGACGGCGCTGCCGTGCCGGTCGGCGCTGAGGTTCAGGTTCGCGGCGGGGCGCGGGTGGCGGTCGTTCAGGCCGAGGGGGCCGCCCACCCCGGTTCCGTCCTGGCGGGGCAGCGGCGTCCAGGGGCCGCCGGGCGCGGCCTTCCAGGCGCGCAGCGTGCGGGCCGTGAAGGTGCCCCGGCCGCTACTGAACTGCCCGCTGTCGCTGAGGGCCGCGAGGAACACGGTGCCGTCGGGTGCGGCGGCCACCGCGACCTCCCGCACGGGGGTACTCAGGACGGGAGATGGCAGCGACCGGTCAGCGGGAGCGCTGCCCCCGGCAGACGCGGCGCACGCGAGGGCCGCGCCCAGCAGGGTCAGGACGGACGGCGCGGGGTGGGTGGGCATGGGTGACCTCCAGGGGGGAATCGGCGCGGGGTGTGGTGTTCGATTGTTTGCCCTGGAACCCGCAGAACACAAGGGCGCGGCGCTGTTCTATGGTGGGTGGCGTGAAGCTTGACGGGGTGCTGGTGTACGGGTTGGGACGGAGTGGGCGCGGCGCGGCGCGGTTCCT
This sequence comes from Deinococcus seoulensis, assembly GCF_014648115.1. NCBI lineage: Bacteria > Thermotogati > Deinococcota > Deinococci > Deinococcales > Deinococcaceae > Deinococcus > Deinococcus seoulensis. The sequence goes on along the minus strand of NZ_BMQM01000003.1, from coordinate 29,500 downwards.
GGCGCGGGAGGGCGTGCGCGGCGAGTGGCTGGACGCGCGCCCGGCGGCAGAGGACCTCGCGCTGATGGACGAACTGGGCTGGGAGCGGGGCGACGTGACCCGCCCCTACCGGACGGTGGTGGCCGCGCCGGGCGTGCCCATTGATCACCCGGACCTGACGGCGCTGCGGGCGGCGGGGGCCGAGGTGATCGGTGAGGTGGCGCTCGCGGCGCGGCTGCGGCCCGCGTTGCCGATGGTGGGCGTGACCGGCACGGCCGGGAAGGGCAGCACGACCGTGCTGGTCGCGCACCTGCTGCGCGCGTGCGGCCTGAACGCCCGCGAGGGCGGGAACATCGACCCGCCGCTGCTGGACGTGGTGGACACGGCGCAGGTGGCGGTCGTGGAACTGTCGAGCTTTCAGCTGGAGCGGGTGCCGGGCGTGCGGTTGCCGGTGGCGGTCATCACGAACCTGGGCGTGGATCACATCGACCGGCACGGTACGGTCGGGGCGTACCACGCGGCCAAGTTGAACATCACGGCGGCGCAGGAGGCCGGGGACGTGCTGATCGTCCCGGCGGACCTGACCGTGCCCACGCGCGCCCACCTTCAGCCGTTCACGCCCGCGAGGCTGGCCCTGGCCGACGGGACGCCCGTGCTGGACGCCGACGCGCTGCCGGACGGCATTCACCCGGCGAACGCGGCGGCGGCGATCCTGGCGGCCGAGGCGTTGCTGCGGCACCTGGGCCGCCCGGTCGATACGGGCGTGCTGGCCGGCGCGCTGGGCACGGCCGCCCCCGTGAAGGGCCGCTTCGAGACGGTGGCCCGCGTGGGCGGCGTGCGCTTCATCGAGGATTCCATCGCCACGCGCACCCTGGCGGTGCAGGCGGCGCTGGAACGGGCCACGCCTCCGGTCGCGTGGCTGGTGGGCGGCCGTGACAAGGGCGCGGACCTCGCGCCGCTGCGGGCGGCGGCGGCCGGGCGGGTCGCGCAGGTCATCGCGTTCGGTGAGGACGGCGAGACCCTGGCCCGCGGGCTGGGCCTCCCCTACCGGGCCGTGCCGGGCGACACCGGCGACGAGAGCATGGACCGCGCGGTGCAGGCGGGCCTGGACGCCCTGGGCAGCGCGGGCGGGGAGGCGCAGGGCACGGTGCTGCTGGCCCCGATCGGCACGAGCTTCGATCAGTTCCGGGATTACCGGCAGCGGGGCGACAGTTTCAGCCGCGCCGCCCGCGCCCTGGCCGCCCGCCTGGGGGACCGCGCGTGAGCGTTCAACTGGTCATCGCGCAGATCATGCTCATGAGCCTCGGGCTGCTGGGGATCGCCACGACCGAACCCGACAAGATCCTCGAGCACGGCAGCAAGATGGTCGTTGCCGTACTGCTGACCCTCACGCTGGCCCGGTTGCGTCCCCGCGCGTTCCTGCGGGTCGGCCCGTGGTTCTGGGGGTTCACGCTGTTTCTGCTGCTGCTCGTGCCGTTCATCGGGGTCGGTACTGCCGAGAGTGCAGGCACGCGCCGCTGGCTGGATTTCGGCCCGGTGCGCTTCCAGCCGTCCGAGCTGGGCAAACTGGGCCTGGTCCTGATGCTCGCGTCGTTCTTCGCGCGGCGCGGCGTGCAGAAGAAACTCATCAGCGCCACCGGCATGATCCTGCTGACCACCATCCTGGTGCTGGTCGAACCGGACCTGGGCACCAGCGTCCTGATGTTCGGGCTGGGCATCATCCTCATGTACGCCGCCGGGGTGCGGATCAGCAACATCAGCGGGCTGCTGCTGGCCATCACCATGATGATCCTGCCGCTGATCGGCACGTACCTGGAACGGCACCCGTACATCATGTCCCGCCTGACCTCGCACCAGAACGCCGAGCAGATCCGCGAGATCGGCCTCGACCAGATCGGGATGGCGCACCGGGACCTGAACTTCGGCGGTCTGTGGGGCCAGGGGCCGGACGGCCTGCGCTTCAACTACTTCGGCGAGCACACCGACATGATCGTCGCGTCCGTGGGCTTCACGTCGGGCCTGCTGGGCGTCGCCATGCTGCTGTTCGCGTACTGGCTGATCGTCGCCACGGCGCTGGAGGTCGCGCATCTCGCCAGCCGCGTGCGTCCCATGACGCCCGAGATTCACGGCGCCAGCATCCTCGCGATAGGGTCGATGTTCATGATCGTCGGGCAGGCCTTCGTGAACCTGTGCGTCGCCGCCGGGGTCTTCCCCGTCACGGGCGTGCCGCTGCCGCTCGTCAGTTACGGCTTTTCCAGCATGCTGACCATGAGTCTCGCCCTGGCGATCATCCACTCCGCCATGCGCGAGGTGCGCCGCCACCTGCCCGAGGAAAGCCAGAGCCCGGACGCCCTGCCGCTCAGCGCCGACTGACGGCGAGGGGGGGCATGCAGGACGTGGGCAGCGGGGAATTCACTCCGCTGCCCACGTCCTGCATGCCCAGTGCGACGGTTATACGGATTCCGTTTCTCTCCTACTCGTATCCGCTCGGATTGAACGCCTTTACAAGCTATTCAATCGGAGTCCGTATTACTTGTTCTGGGACAGGCGTTCCAGCACGAGGCGGCTGACGGTCTTGAGGGTCTCGAACACGCCGACGCCCTTGTCGGACATCGCCTCGAACAGTTGCAGTTCGCCCTGCGGGTCGATCACGGAGCGGATCATGCTGGTGGGCAGCGCGTCGGGCAGGTCGCGTTTGTTGATCTGCAGCACGATCGGCACTTCTTTCACGTCGATGCCGTGCTCGGCGAGGTTCTCGCGGAGGTTGCGCATGCTCTCGGCGTTGGCGCGCAGGCGGTTGGGGGCGCTGTCGGCCACGAACACGATGCCGTCCACGCCGCGCAGGATCAGTTTGCGGCTGGCGTTGTAGAACACCTGCCCCGGCACGGTGTACAGGTGAAAGCGGGTCTTGAAGCCCTGGACGGTGCCCAGGTCCAGCGGCAGGAAGTCGAAGAACAGCGTGCGTTCGTCCTCGGTGGCCAGACTGACCATCTCGCCGCGCAGGTGGCCGGGCACCTTGGAGAACACGTGCTTGAGGTTGGTGGTCTTGCCGCTCATGCCGGGGCCGTAGTACACGATCTTGCAGTTGATTTCGCGCGCAGCGAAGTTGATGGTGCTCATGGGCGAGGTCTCCTGTGACGCCGGGTCAGGGTGAGGGGATAGGAGGAAGGAACAGAGGTGCGGGCCCTTCAGCCCAGCAGGTCGTCGAGCAGTGCGCTGGCGCCCTGGCTGAAGTCCTCGCCCAGCTGCACCGGGGGGATGTCCTTGAGTTCCTCGAGAATCGCGGCGATCTGCGTGATGCTCTTCTTGGCGTACACCTTCACCTTGCCCAGCGGGACGCTCGCGTCGAAGATCAGGGTCAGCAGGGAGTCCGTGCCGACCGACTCGACGTACAGGGTGCCGTTCTCGCCCTGATGAATCTGTTCACTGAAGGTGCGTTCGCCCAGCATGTTCGCCAGCGCGGCGGTTGCGGCGGCGTTACTGGCGACCAGCGTGGCGACACTGTCGAGCGCCGGGGGCCGCGGCGCCCACAGCGCTTCCTTGTGCGACAGCACGAAGCCCTTGCGGTCGACCAGCAGACCGTAGCGCACGCCGGTGGTTTCCAGCAGGTCCTGAATCAGCTGATCCACGCGTTCGAACGCGTCTCCGTACAGCGCCAGTGAAGGTTCAATCATATGGCTGCCAGTATAGGAAGCCTTTCACACAAGAGCCTGACGGACTGCCGGGCGCGCGTGAATTAATCCGCGTGGACGGCGCGGAACCTGACGGGCCGCTCACCCGCAGGCGGGGGCGGCGGCGTTACACTCGCCCGCGTGAGGATCAGGGGCGTTCAGGGGAACAGCGGGCAGGCAGGCACGGACCTTCAGGTGGGCAGGCGACTGGGATGGCTGGGCAGGGCGGCCATCGTGTCGGCGCTGCTGGTGTCCGGCGTGGCCGCCGCGCGCCCCGTGGCGATCGGCGGGTTACGGCAGAGTGCGGGCCTGGACTCCCGGCAGTTCGTGAGTGGCGAGGCGCTGGCCGTGTGGACCCTGCCGCGCCTGGGGGTCGCGGTCCGCAACGATCCGCAGGACCTGCGGCTGCAACTGGGCACGCGGGAACTGCGCTTCTCGCCGCAGACCGGCTGGCGGGCCGTGGGGTTCACGCTGAGTGCGCGGCTGCCGCTGCCGGAACTGGCGGGCGGCAGCCTGTTCGTGCCGCTGGCGGCGCTGGAGGTGCTGGGCGTGCGGATCCTGGCGGACACGCCGGACCTGCTGGATTTCGCTGCCCCGGCCCGCGTGCCCACCGCGACGTTGCCTCCCACGCCCCAGCCCCCCGCAGCCCAGACCCCCGCAGCCCAGGGGACCACGGCACAGGGGACCGCAACACCGGGACCCGCAACACAGACGCCCGCAGTCCCTGCACCTGCCACCCCCGCGCAGGCGGGGCAGCCCTCCCTGCCCGTCCCGGCGCCAGCGACCCCGCGTCCGGCCGCCTCGCCCGCGCGGCCTGCCGTCAGCCTGCCCCCGGCGGCCCCCACCCCGGCGTTCCAGCCGACCGCGAACCTGGGCACCATCCGCGTGAGCCGCAGCATGCACCGCAGCGTGGAAGTGCAGCGCGTGGTCCTGGAATTCAACGTGCCGGACGCACGCGCCGTCGCGTACAGCGTGAACCGCGAGGCCAGCGGACTGCGCCTCACGCTGCCCGGCGTGAGCAGCTCGCCCGTGCAGCAGACCCTGGAATCCGGGGACGCCCTGACCCTGGACCTCACGGCGGGCGGCAGCAGCCTGTTCCTGGGGACCGGCGGGGGCCGCAGTGAGATCTTCACGCTGGACAGCCCGGCCCGCATCGTGATCGACACGACCACCTACACCGACACCAGCGTCCCGCCGCCCGTGAACCCGGACACGCTGCCCACCGGGGTCACGTACCGCCAGCAGGGCAAACTGCACCTGCTGAGCTTCGACCCGGCGCTGTACCAGACGCGCGTGGTCAGCGCCCCGGCCGGGCGGGCCAGCGGCGTGGCGGACCTCGTGCGGGCGGCGGGCGGCGTGGCGGGCGTGAACGGCGGGTACTTCGATCCGGGCAGCAACCTGCCGGTCGATCTGGTCGCCGTGGGCGGCCTGATGACTTCCGGCAGTCTGGAGAAACGCGCGACGCTGGGCGTGACCGCGCAGGGCGACACGCTGTTCGGGTACCCCCGCCCCCGCTACGTCCTGAGCGGCGCGGACCCGGACGGCGCGCCGTACAGCGTCACCGTGAACAGCGTGCGCGCCCGGCCCGCCCCGGACCTGCTGACCGCCTTCGTCGGTGACGGCCGCAGCAGCGTCGGCGCGGACAGCCTGACCACGCTGTACGTCACGCCGGGCAGCAGCAGCGTCCTGCGGGCCTTCACGGGAAGTGTCGTTCCGCCCGCCGGGACGCTGGCCGTCACGTTCGACCACGCCCGCTTTCCGCAGTTACCCCGCGCGGCCGGGTCGCCGCTGACCGTCACGCTGGACTGGCGCGCCACCGACGCCCCCTGGAGCGGCGCCGTGGACGCCCTGAGCGCCGGGCCGCTGCTGGTGCAGGGCGGGAAGGTCGTGGTGGACCCGGTCCGCGAGGGCTTCAACACGACCGCCAGCATCTGGCGACCCACCCGGCAGGTGGCGTTCGGCACGCTGAGCGGACGGCCCACCATCGCCTACCTGGAGTACGGCAGTCCCGAAACGTTCGCCGCCGCGCTGGCCGGGGCCGGCGTGCGGGACGCCGTGCGGCTCGACAGTGGCAGCAGCGCCACCGCGTACGTCACGGGCGGGTACGCCGACCTGGGCGGGTACCTGAACACCGTCTGGAGCCGCACCGTGCCCAACGCGCTGGTGCTGGTGCCGCGCCCCGGCACGGCCGCCGCCGCGAAGAAGTAGGTGAGGCGTGGGCACGGCGCCGCAGGCTGTTTTGCACGGCCCACGCCCACGTCAGGCCCGCAACTTGATCAGTTCCATCAGGCGCAGGTAGGCCTGCGCGGTCACCTGCACGTCACCGAACGACCGGTGACGGCCGCCGGGCGCGAAGTTCAGGCCCAGCCGTTCGGCCAGGACCGTCAGGTTGTGCGCGCGTTCCTTCGGGAAGGCGCGGCGCGAGAGTTGCACGGTGCAGTGCTCACTGGCGGGCGCCCAGGTCAGGCCGTGCCGCTGGGCGTTGGCGCGCATGAACCCGCCGTCGAAGCCGATGTTGTGCGCCACGACCGGCCAGCCGTTCACGTACTCGATGAATTCCGGCAGGACCTCGGCAATGGTCGGGGCGGTGCGGACCATTGCGTTGCTGATGCCGTGCACCTGCTCGGCCCGCCAGGGAATCATCAGGGTCTGCCCGTCGGGGGTGGTGGGGCGCACCAGCGTCTCGTACTTCAGGTGTTCCTGCACCTGACCGTCCACGATGCGCACCGCGCCGATTTCCACGATGCCGTCCCGTTCCGGTGAGAGGCCCGTGGTTTCAAGGTCGAACACGACAACATTCACGCCCCGCAGCGTAGCGCGTGCGGGGCGGAGCCTCTGTGGGGTGTGCGGGGCGGGAGGGGCGGGTCAGCGGACCAGCAGCGGTTCGTACGCGGTCTTCACGGTGCCGTTCGCGAACGTCAGGCGGGCGATGGTGTTCAGGCTGGTGACGGTGCGGTCCGGAACCTTCTTCACGGCCAGACTGACGGACGCCGTGACGACCCGCCCGTTCTGGCTGAGGCGCGGGTCGAGGGTGCCGGGTGTGCGGCCGGCCACCCAGGTTTCCACGTCTGGCAGGAGTTTTTTCACGTACTGGCCGTTCTGCACGTACTCGATCTCGTACTGGAAGTCCGCGCGGACCACGGCGCTCTGCGCGCCCTTGGTCTCGATGCGCAGGGTGCAGCGGGCGGCCTCGCCCATCTGAAGGTAGGCGTTCGTGCCGCTCTGGGAGGCGCACCCCGTGAATTTCCAGGTGTTCAGTTTGGTGGGGCCGGTCGTGAGCGTGGCGGGCGCGGGCGCGGTCCGCGCGAGGAATGCCGGGCTGACCGTGACGTTGAAATCGGTGGAGCTGTCCCATTTCTCGCAGGTGACGCCCTGGGTGCGTTCGTCCGGGCTGTCGACGAGCGTGCGGGTGAAGTTCGCGCCGTAGCAGGATTCAACGGCGCCGGTATACGGCACGTACCCCAGCGCGAGTTTCTGCATCTGCTGGAAGGCGGCGCGGTCGGCAGCGGCGTTCAGACCGTCGTTCCGGACCCACAGTTGAACATCCACGACGCGGCTGCCGGGTTCGGCGGATTCGCGCGTGATGGACAGCCCCTGGTAGCGACTGAACGGGTACTGCCATTCCCGGCCGCGCACGAACGGTTCGCCGCAGTCGTAAGACTGGCAGAACGCGGACTGCTGAATCTGCGCCTGCGTGACGCTGGTGCCCAGAATGCCAGCGGCGTGCGCGGTCAGGGGGAGGGTCAGCAGGGCGGTCAGGGTCAGGGATCGGACTGAACGCTGGGTCATGCCCAGAGCGTACCGGGCGGACAGCCCGGCCGTCGGGGCATCTGCGGCGGCATGCGGGGCGGCGGCGTGCTAGGCGCCCGGCGTGCCAGCGTGGGTAGGGATCGGATCAGGTCAGTGCGGGCGGGGCTGCGGCCAGGGCGGCCAGGGCTTCTTCCTTGCCTTTGGCTTCGACCTCGATCCAGGGAACGTCGTGGTAGGCGCTGGGCAGGTGGGTGATCAGCCGGCTGTGGCGGCGGTCCTGGGGGCCGTCGATGCCGTTACTCAGGTGCACGACCTGCCAGTCGGGGGGTGTCCAGGTGCGGCGGGCACTCAGGACCCACTCGCGGACGCTGGGGTGTTCCTGGTCGGGCAGGCGGTCGTGGATGACGTGGTGGTGCGCGTCGAACACGAGGGGCGTGCCGGTGGCCTCGCAGACGGGCAGCAGGTCGCGGGGGCTGTAGGCGCGTTCGTCGTTTTCCAGGCCCAGGCGCAGGCGCACGGCGTCCGGCAGGTCGGGGATCAGGTCGCGCAGTTCGGCGGCGCGGCCGCCCTTGCCACCGTGCAGCAGTAGCAGGTTCCAGGGGGTGCGGGTCAGGCCGAGGTCGTCCATGACGCGGGCGTGGGCGCTGATGGCACGCAAACTGCTGCCGCGGACTTCGGGGCGGTCGCTGTTCAGCACGATGAACTGCTCGGGGTGCATCAGCACGCGGATACCGGCGTCCGTGAAGGCCTGTCCGGCGCGGGTCAGTTGCGGGGCGAGGTGGGTCAGGACGGCGGCGCCCGTGTCGTCTCCGGCGAGGTCGAGCATGGGGAACAGGCTGGAGCTCAGGCGGTACAGGCGGATGCCGCGTTCCTGGCAGAAGGTGGCGGCGGCGCGCAGCCGGGCGATGTTGTCGGCGTACAGGTCGAGCAGGGCACCCTCGCGCGCGGTGGGGGTCAGGGCGCGGTAGCGGGTGAGAGTGATGGTGCGGAACCGGACCTCGGGGCCGGTGGTCAGGCATACGAGGCCGTAGGCGGGGCTGCCCGCGTTCGGGGTGGCTGTCACGGGCGGTCCCGTTTGGCGGCGGCGCGGCAGCGGTCCGAGCAGTACAGGACGTTGTCCCAGTCGCGTTCCCATTTCTTGCGCCACGTGAAGGGCAGGCCGCAGTGGGCGCAGGGTTTGCTGGGGCGTTCGCTGGGTTTGCGGCCTCCGCCGGGGCGCCGGGCAGTGGTGGGGCTCATGCTTCCGAGTGTGCCTGCTGGGGTGGGGGCAGAGTGTGCGATCCCTCCGGGGTGGCCTTCATGGTGAGTGAAGAGGGACGTCTTCTAGTTTTGAAAGCGCTTTCAAAACTTCTGGTGTCACCCGTCACATTTCAGAATGACGCCCCGGTCATCCAGAGGACGCCCGCCAGAGATACCCGCACCCTCAATCTGCACTATATCGCCGGATTTAGGTGTCTGGGTCGCTCTATTCTTCTCCTCAGCATCACGCGGACCTTTCTGACGCATGACTCCGGCCGGGCATCATGCACCTTCATCCTTGCTCTGCGCAGCTTGACAGCGTTTTCAGAATTGCTTAGGCTCAGGCGGTACAGACAGTCCAGCAGGAGCCCCGCTCCAACCCATGCCCACCGGCCTCCCCCGTTTCCGGGCCGCCCCGTTCTGCCGTCCCACAAGGCCCCGTCTGCGCGGGTCCGGTGGCAGCAGGTCTTCTTGCTCCCCAGGAGTCAGCATGAACAGCTCACTGAAAGGCCCCACCCGCCCGGTCGCCCGCACCGCCCGCCTGTTTGCCGTGGCCCTGACCGCCTCACTGCTGGCCGGCTGCACGCGGTCAGGTGCGGCCGAACCGCAGGCCGTCTGGCAGGACGAATTCAACGGCACCAGCCTCAGCAGCGCCAACTGGACCCCGCAGATCGGCAACGGCTTCATGTCCGGCAGCGACTACGTGAGCGGGTGGGGCAACAACGAACTGGAGTACTACACGGACCGGCCCGAGAACCTGCGAGTCGAGAACGGCGAACTGGTCATCACGGCCCGCCGGGGCGCGTACCAGGGAACCGCGAACGGCCAGAACAGCACCTTCGACTGGACCTCCGCGCGCATCCGCACCGCCGGGAAGTTCAGCCGCGCCTACGGCAAATTCGAGATCCGCGCGAAATTCCCCACCGGCAAGGGCCTGTGGCCCGCCATCTGGCTGCTGCCGGAAGAACCCAACCCCTACGGCGTCTGGGCCGCCAGCGGCGAGATCGACATCGCCGAGGGCTGGGGCAGCAAACCCACGGAACTCGCGCAGACCCTGCACTACGGCGGGCAGTGGCCGAACAACGTGTACTCCGGCACCACCGTGAACTTCCCGAACGGCGGCACCATGGACCAGTGGCACACCTACACCGTGGAATGGACGCCCGGCAAGATCCAGTGGTTCATCGACGGCCAACTGACCAGCGAGAAGACCGCCTGGTGGAGCGCCAGGGGCACGCCGCCCACCAGTGACGCCGACCTGCACGCCTGGCCCGCGCCGTTCGACAAACCCTTCCACCTGCTGCTGAACCTCGCGGTGGGCGGCAACTTCGACGGGAACCCCGACGCCAGCACCCCGGACACCGCCGAGATGCGCGTGGATTACGTGCGCGTGTACGGCCTGACCGGCGAGACCGCCAGTCCCGGCGCCCGCCCCGACATGAAGTACCCCTGGACGCCCGCCGAGGCCCGTGACGCCCAGCAGGACGGGAACCTCGTGTTCAACGAGTCCTTCGACTGGGCCGACGACGACAAGCGCGTCACCGCCGACGCCCCCCGCCTGGACGGCGTGACCCAGAGCGCGTACTGGACGCTGTTCCGCAGTGACGGGCAGGCCACCCTGAGCAACGACGTGGCCGCCGGGAAGGCCCTGAAGGTCGATATCACCAACCCCGGCAGCGTGAACTACGCCGTGCAGGTCCGGCAGGACGGCCTGAACGTGGAAACCGGCGGGAAGTACGAGGTGTCCTTCGACGCCTGGGCGCAGACCGCGCGGCCCATGATGCTGAAAGTCGGCGGCGGGCAGGACCGCGGGTACGCCGCGTACTCCGGCGAGCAGACCCTGCAACTGGGCACCACGAAGGAACGCAAGACCGTCACCTTCGACATGAAAGCCACCACGGACGCCGCCACCCGCCTGGAATTCAACCTCGGGAACGCCGGCACCGGCCCCGTCTGGATCGACAACGTGGTCGTCAAGCGCATCGGGAACGCCGCCGGGGCGCGCCCACCCGCCGCCGACGGGAACCTGCTGTACAACGCCGCGTTCACGCAGGACAGCCCCAACCACCCCGGCATCACAGGCGTGCCCGGCACCGCGTACTGGACCACCTGGAGTAACGTCCCGGAACGCCTGACCACCAGCGTCGGCGGCGGCACCGTCACCCTGAACGTCAGGGACGTGGACCCCGCCAACAACTGGCACGTGCAACTCAACCAGACCGACGTGCCCCTGACCGCCGGGAAGTCCTACACCCTGACCTTCAAGGGCAGGGCCACCGACGCCCGCGAGGTCGCCGTGGTGATCGGCGAGAACGGCGGCAGCTACGCCCGCTACCTCGACAAGACCGCCGCCCTGAACGCCACCGAGCAGCCCTTCACGTACACCTTCACGGCGGCCGCCACGAACCCCGCCGCGCAACTCCAGATTCTCGGCGCGGTCGGCACGCCCGGCAGCAGCTACGGCCTGAGCTTCCGGGACTTCAGGCTCGTGCAGAACCCCTGACCTGAACGGACCTCTCCCCCACCCTGGACGCCTGCCAGGGTGGGGGATTTCGCTGCCGGTCATTCTCGCTTGCCGTGGCTGGCAGCCCGTCGCATGATTTGCCCAGCAAGCCTTGCATCACAAGGCATTGCTCCGGAGGTCTCCCTTGAACCCACTCAAATCCGGCACCATCGACCTCGTCATCCTCGCGGCCGTTCAGGAACAGCCCCGCTACGGCCTGGAACTCGCGCAGCATATCGGCACCCGCAGCGGCGGCCTGTTCGAACTCAGCGAGGGCACCCTCTACCCCGCCCTGCTGCGCCTCAGTCGCGCCGGACTCATCGAGGGCCAGTGGCACCCCACCCCCGGCGGCGGCAGTCCCCGCAAGGTGTACACCCTGACCGACAGCGGCGGCCAGGAACTCACGCGGCGGCGCGGCGAATGGCAGAAACTCCAGGCGGCCGTGAACGCCCTGATCAGCCGGAGCCTCGCGTGAGCCGCGTGTCCCGCTACGTCCGCCGCGCCACCACCGGCCTGCCCCGCCACGAACGCCTGGAGGTCGCCGCCGAACTCCGCACGCACCTGCTCGACCGGGTGCGGCAACTGGAGGCCGAGGGATTCAGCCGCGAGGAGGCCGAGCATCTGGCCGTGACCGCCATGGGCCACCCGACGGGCACCAACCGCGCCCTGCTGGGGCACGTGTTCACGACCGCGCTGGGCTGGACGCTCCTGACCGCCCTGATGACTGGTGGTGGAGGCTGGTGGGTGTGGAAGAACGTGCCGCTCCCGCTGCCCGGCGTGCGCGAGGCCAGCTGGAACTGGTCGCAGGACCTGAGCAGCGACGACCTGCGGGACGTGCTCGCCACACCGGACGCCCCCCGTGGTCAGATGCTGGCCGCCACCCTGCGGGTTCCGCCGACGACCGAGTGGGTGTATGTGGCCCTGACACCGCTGGCGCAGACGAAGGGGCGCGCCTCACTGTCCGCCCACCAGCTGGTTCCCGCGCCGGGCACAGGGCCGAACCGGGTGCGGCTGGCACGGGCCGTGCTGGGAAGCAGTCCCTGGGACGCCAAGCTGTGCGAAGGAGACGGGCTGGCGCTGTTCGCGGCCCTGACCTGGCCCGCCGAGAAAGACCCTTCCCGCGCATCTCCCACCTGTCTGGCGGACCTTCCACCCCGTGCTGGCCTCGACTGGATTCAGGGCAGCTGGGGGCGGACCTCATGGACCGTCCGGGACATCCGGAGCAGCAACCACCGCTCAGCCCGGGTGCTGCCCATGAACGAGTGGACGCCCCTGGCCGTGTACGGCCTGGACTACACCCAGCCGGGCGGGAAGCAGCGGAGCGTGATGTGGCGGGAGGACGGGCAGGAGATGAAGGTGGCGTACCTGTACTCGGTAATGCCCGCTGACCACCGGCGGCACCCGGCCAGGAATGGCACCGCCCTGAACGTGACCTTCATACAGGACGGGCCGACCAACTGGCGCAAGGGCACGCCGGACCTTCCCTGGCCGCAACCGGACCTCAGCCGCTGACGGTCTCGCGGCCCAGCGCCAGCTCGCCCAGCGCGGCGTGCGCTTCGAGCAGCAGCGCCTCGGTCTCGTCCCAGCCGACGCAGGCGTCCGTGACGCTCAGGCCGGGCACCAGAGTGCTCAGGTCGGCGGGGATGCCCTGCTTGCCGGGGCGGAGGTTGCTCTCGATCATCAGGCCGCGCACGGCGTCCTGCCCGGCGGCGCGCTGGTGCAGCACGTCGCGCCACACGAGGCCCTGACGGGTGTGGTCGCTGCCGCTGTTGGCGTGCGAGCAGTCCACCATGACAGCCGGGTCGAGTCCGGCGGCGCGCATGAGGTCGGCGGCTTCCCTGACGAACTGCGGGGCGTAGTTGGGGCCGCCGCGTCCGCCGCGCAGGATCACGTGCCCGTCGGGGTTGCCGAGGGTGTGGACGATGCAGGCCTGTCCGTCGTCGTCGACGGTGAAGAAGGCGTGCGGGGCGGCGGCGGCGACGATGGCGTCCACGGCGAGTTTGATGCCGCCGCCCGTGCCGTTCTTGAAGCCCATCGGGGCGGACACGGCGCTGCTCATGACGCGGTGCGTCTGGCTTTCGGTGGTGCGCGCGCCCAGGCAGGCCCAGGCGACCGCGTCGAACACGTACTGCGGCGCGAAGGGGTCCAGGAGTTCCGTGGCGACGGGCAGGCCCATCTCGCTGACCTGCACCATGAGTTTGCGGGTCAGTTCCAGGCCCCGGTTGATGTTGTTGCTGCCGTCCATGTCCGGGTCGAGCAGGTAGCCGCGCCAGCCGACGGTGGTGCGGGGTTTATCCACGTACACGCGCATGTGCACTTCCAGGCGGTCCTTCACGCGTTCACGCAGCGCCGCGAGGCGGTGGGCGTACTCGACGGCCTGCTCGTGGTCGTGGATCGAGCAGGGGCCGACCACGACCAGCAGGCGGTCGTCTCGGCCGTGCAGGATGTCCTGCGCGGCTTTGCGTCCGGCCAGGACGGTCGCCTCGGCCTGCGCGGTCAGGGGATGCAGGGCTTTCAGGGCGCGGGGGGTGATCAGGGGCGTGAAGCCGCTCACGTTGAGGTTCTCGGTACGGCCAGCTTCGATGATGGGGTCCGGGTGCGTCATGGGGGTTCCTCGGGGGTGGGGTGGAGGGAAAGAAAAGACCCGGTGGCCTCTGGGGGCTCACCGGGCGGCGGGGGTACAGCGCACCTAGGCCCGGTGTGAACCGAACCAATAAAAGAAGGCGCCGCGACTGGTCATGGGGCAAGTGTAGGCGCCGGGCCGGGCGGGGGGCGGCGCGGCGGTCTAGGGCAGTGTCAGAAACCTGTCCAGTCCCGCACGGCCGGGGCCGCCAGGGGGGGCGGGTCATACGGACTCCGATTGAATGGCTTATAAAGCCGTTCAATCCGAGCGGAGCGAGTAGGAGTCGAAGCGGGTTCCGGACGTGGAGTTAACAGATCGGTGGTGTTCCGATCTGTTAACGCAATAAACGGAATCCGTATCAGTCTTCGGTGCCCGCGATGTTGCGCAGGTTGCCCAGGCGGTCGGCCAGTTCGCCCAGTTGCAGGGCGCGCAGGGCCTTGGCGGCGCGGGTCAGGCCGGCGTCGTCCACGCGGCCCTGGTTCCAGCCGGCGATCAGCATGGCGCAGCCCTGGAGGGCCTCGGTGACGGTTTCGCGGTGGAACATGGCGGCCAGTGGGCTGGTCTGGGCGGGCTGGGTCTGCTGCACCTGCGCCTGGGTGTCCAGGATGACCTGCATGAACACGGGGTCCAGGCGGGCGCGGTCGTCGGCGCTGATGGGGGTTCCGGCGGGGCTGCTCATACGCGGCAGTGTAGTGCGGGCGGCGCGGCGGGCGCGGGACGCGCCGCACAGTGACGGAACAGAGTGCCGGAGTACAGTGCCGGACCTGCCCCGGTCCGGTGCCGCGCCTGCGTGCTGCCCGCCTGGGCTGTCTTCACGGTGTCTTTGCTGTCTGCGCCGCTGCCCGCGCCGCGCGGAGGAAACCATTATCTTGCTTGCATCTCACGGGATGCGGGGGGGACGGATGGCATGAAGTACGATCCAGGCACCAGGTTTTTCGATGAGATGTTCAGCGCGCCGGGGCAGGTGCGCCCCCATTACGAGGGCGTGGAGGCCTACATTCAGCGGCTGGGAATTGCAGAGTTCGAGCGGCGGCGGCACCTGCTGGACGCCGCGTTCCGGAATCAGGGCATCACGTTCACGGTGTACGGGGACACGCAGGGCACCGAGCGGACCTTCCCGTTCGATCCGGTGCCGCGCATCATTCCGGCGTCCGAGTGGGCGCACGTCGAGGCGGGCCTCACGCAGCGCGTGCGGGCACTGAACGCCTTCCTGACCGACATCTACAGCGGCGCGCAGATCCTGGCGGACGGCGTGATCCCCTCTGAACTGGTGTTCACGTCCGTGCACTTCCGGCGCGAGGTGCACGGCGTCGTCCCGCCGGGCGGGGTGTTCATTCACGTGGTCGGCACGGACCTGATCCGCAACGAGCAGGGCGAGTACCTGGTGCTGGAGGACAACCTGCGTTCGCCGAGCGGCGTGTCGTACCTGCTGGCCAACCGGCAGGCCATGACGCGCATCTACCCTGGCATGTTCGAGGGTCAGGGCGTGCGGCCCGTGCAGCAGTACGCGACGGCGCTGCTGGCGAACCTGCAGGCCGTGAGCCCCAAGCCCGGCGGGACGGTGGTGGTGCTGACGCCCGGCATGTACAACAGTGCGTACTTCGAGCATGCGTACCTCGCGCAGCAGATGGGCGTGGAACTCGTGGAGGGCCGCGACCTGTTCGTGGACGCCGGGCGCGTCTGGATGCGCACGACGGGCGGGCGGCGGCAGGTGGACGTGATCTACCGCCGGATCGACGATGATTTCCTGGACCCGCTGGCGTTCCGGCGGGACAGTTCGCTGGGCGTGTCGGGCCTGATGGAAGTGTACCGGCAGGGGCGCGTGGCGATCGCCAACGCGGTCGGGACGGGCGTGGCGGACGACAAGGCCGTGTACGCGTACGTGCCCGACATGATCCGCTACTACCTGAACGAGGAGCCACTGCTGAACAACGTGCCCACGTACCTGGGCTGGAACCCGGATCACCTGGAGTTCATGCTGGCGAACGCCGGGGACCTGGTGTTCAAGGGTGTGGGCGAGGCCGGCGGGTACGGCATGCTGATCGGCCCGGCGGCCACGCAGAAGGACATCGACGCGTACCTTCAGAAGGTGCGGCTCGAACCGCGTGAGTTCATCGCGCAGCCGGTGGTGGGTCTGTCGCGCCACCCGACGCTGTACCCGGACACCGGGACGTTCGAGGGGTCGCACATCGACCTGCGGCCGTACGTGCTGTTCGGGCAGGACGTGACGATCGTGCCGGGCGGCCTGACCCGCGTGGCCCTGACGCGCGGCAGTCTGGTCGTGAACAGTTCGCAGGGTGGGGGCAGCAAGGACACCTGGGTGCTGGAGGACACGGCCGCCGCCGCCGCGCACGAGGCCGTCCGGGCCGCGCAGCAGTCCCAGAGTCAGAGCCAGAGCCAGTCGCAGGGTCAGTCGCAGGGGCAGGTGCAGGACATGCTGTCTCCGTCGGGTGACGGCCCGGCCCGCTCCTACCAGCAGCAACTGGAAAAGGAACAGCTGGAAGCCGCGCCGGAACAGGCCCGCACCCCGGAAGCCGGGGAGGAACCCGCAGGGCAGGCCGAACAGGCCGGGGAGGACCGCTGATGCTGCTGCTTTCACGGCTGGCCGAGAACCTGTACTGGACCGGGCGGTACATGGAACGCGCCGAGAACACCGCCCGCCTGCTGAACGTCAACTACTACGCGTCGCTGGAATCGGCCGGGCGGGTCCGTGAACACTGGCGGCCCCTGCTGGAACTCACGGGCGGCGAGGGCGCACTGCTGGAACGCTACGGGCAGGTGGATACCCGCACCGCCACGTCCTGGCTGGCCTTCGACCTGGACAACCCGTCGAGTATCGCCAGCAGTCTGGCGCAGGCCCGCCGGAACGCGCGCGGACTGCGTGACCGGATTCCCAGCGAGATGTGGGAGGCCCTGAACCGCTCGTACCTGAACCTGTGCTTCGAGACGGGCGGCGTGATGGACCGCGACGGCCTCTACGAGTACTGCGTGGCGGCGCGCGAGGCGTCCCAGTTCTTCTTCGGGATTGCCTTCGCGACCCTCCCGCGCGACGAGAGCTGGTCGTTCCTGCGCAGCGGTCAACTGCTGGAACGCGCGGACAACACCGTGCGGGTGTTGCAGGCGCGGCTGGACAGCCCGCAGGACCCGGCGGCGCTGGGCGGCCCGGCCGACCCGACGTGGCGCGCCCTGCAGGAGCAGCGCTGGGTCAGTGTGCTCAAGGGCGCCAGTGCCTTCGAGGCGTACCGCAAGTCGGCGCACACCGGCATCGATCCGCGCGGCGTGGCGGGGTTCCTGCTGTTCGACGAGTACTTTCCGCGCAGCCTGCGGTACAGCGCCGAGAACCTGCACGACGCGCTGACGCAGATCGACCTGTGCCATCCGGGCGCGCATCCGGAGGTGCTGCGCCTGTCACGCTGGCTGGTCGCGCGGCTTCAGTACGCCCGCACCGACGACATCCTGGAGCGGCGTTCGCCGTCGCTGCCGGAACTCCTGGTCGAGATCAACCGCGTGGGGGCCGCGATCGACGCGGCGTACTTCCAGCAGGAATGACGGGCTACCTGAACACAGGAACAGTTGCCTGCCAGGACCGGGGAGAGGGCTGATGCGCTGCGAGATCCGTCACACGACCGAGTACCACTACCCGAAACCCGCCTGGGATTCCTTCAATCAGGTGCGGCTGCATCCCAGTCAGGAGGCCCGGCAGACCGTGCGGTCCTTTCATCTGCACGTCACGCCGGACGCCGAGGTGACCTCGCACAAGGATTACTTCGGGGCGATCGTGCATCACGTGCACGTGCACGAGCACCACCGGCACCTGCTGATCGAGGCGCAGGCGCTGGTGGACACGCACGCCGTGCCGGACCCGGCAGGCACGTCGTTCGGGGCGCTGCTGGACGAGCGTGGGCGGCACACCGAGTTCCTGGTCGCCAGTCCGCGCGTCCCGGCGGGCGCGTGGCCGGAACTGTTCGGCGTGACGCGCCCCACCGCTGCGGACGACCTGCCGTCGTTCCTGGTGAACCTGAACTCGTCGCTGTACCGGCAGTTCACGTACGACACGAAGGCCACGACCGTCAGCACGCCCCTGGCAGAGTTCGCCACGCACCAGCGGGGCGTGTGCCAGGATTTCACGCACGCCATGCTGGGCATCACGCGGCAACTGGGCATTCCGGCGCGGTACGTGAGCGGGTACCTGTACAGCGGCGGCGAGATGGTCGGCGCCGAGGCCACGCACGCCTGGGTCGAGTGTTTCGTGCCGGGGTACGGGTGGCTGGGCCTGGACCCCACCAACAACTGTCTGGCGCGCGAGAAGCACATCAAGATCGGGCATGGCCGCGAGTACAGCGACGTGTCCCCGGTGCGCGGCACGTACTATGGGGGCGGGCAGGGCCGCATGGACGTGGCGGTTCACGTGTACGGCCAGTCGTAACGGATGCGGCAGCGTCCCGGCAGGGCGGGCAGGCAGAGCAGCGGGGAGGCGGGGGCGTGATGCCCTGGCCTCCCCTCCCCTGCGGCGGTCTGCGCGGCCGGGTCAGCCGCCCGTGACGGCGCGGCCCACGGCGAACAGCGTGCCGAAGAACAGGGCGATCAGGCCGGTCACGACCGCCTGCGCGATCCACGCCAGGACCAGCGTGACGGCGGCCTGCGTCTGGTCGCGCAGGTTCATGCTGCTCTGCACGGCCAGGAACCCGAAGTAGATCAGGACGAGACTCAGGGCGAAACTCACCAGCCAGCCGAGAACCGGGATGATGCCGATCAGGGTCATGGCGATGCTGATCGGCACGTAGAACAGCGCGAAGGTGTACGCCACTTCCGGGTACGTGCCGGTACCCCTGAACAGCGTGCGGCCGATCAGGTAGACCGCGCCCGTGAACATCAGGAAGCCGACGGGCACGCTGATCAGGCGGCTGAACAGCTGCCCGAAGAAACTCACGTCGCTGTGCAGGAACGAGAACACGGCCGCGATGACGCCCGAGACGGCGGCGGCCAGCATCACGTAGATGAACGCACTCTGAAGGCCGCCGCTGCGTTCGTAGCGTTCGAAGGTGGCGGGGCTGGGCCGGGTCAGCACGGCCGTGCTCTGGGCGAACATGTCCTGCACGCTGACGTCCGGGCCGGTGACTGGAGTTCTCATGCCCCAGAGTACGCGGGGCACCTCATGGAAGTTTCAGCCTGCCGGGCAGTCAAGCCGTTCACGGAACCTTCATGCGCTGCGGCGGCGCGTGCGTGCCGCGCGGCGTGCGGCATGCTGGGAAGCATGACCCAGGCCCCCGCCACACCGCCCCTGATCACCCGCACCTCGACCGCCCTGATCACCGGGGCCAGCAGCGGCATCGGCGAGAGCCTCGCGCGGCAACTCGCGGCGCGCGGCGCGGACCTGATCCTGGTCGCCCGCACCGAAACCCGCCTGGAAACCCTGGCCGCCGAACTGCGCGCCCGCTGCCACGTGCAGGTGCACGTGCTGCCCGCCGACCTGAACCGCCCCGGCGCGGCCGCCGACCTGGCCCGCGAGGTCCGCGCACGCGGCCTGAGCGTGGACATCCTGGTGAACAACGCCGGACTGGGCAGTTACGGCGAGTTCAGCACGCAGCAGACCGCCGAGATCGACCACATGATCGCCGTGAACATCAGCGCCCTGACCGGCCTGACCCGCGCGTTCCTGCCGGACATGCTGACACGCGGTCGCGGCCGCATCCTGAACGTCGCCAGTACCGCCGCGTTCCAGCCGGGGCCGATGATGGCCGTGTACTACGCCACCAAGGCGTACGTCCTGAGCTTCAGCGAGGCCGTCGCCGAGGAGGTCGCGGGCAGCGGCGTGTTCGTCACGGCGCTGTGCCCCGGACCCGTCCGGACCGGCTTTCAGGCGGTCAGTCAGTTGCACGAGAGCGACCTGCTGAGCGGCCCGGCCCGCCTGACCATCCTGAGCGCCGATGAGGTCGCCCGGCTGGGCGTGCAGGGCATGCTGCGCGGCCAGCGTGTCGTCGTGGCGGGCCGCCTGAACCGCGTGCAGACGCTGCTGCCGCGCCTGCTGCCCCGCGCGGTCATGACCCGCCTGATCGCCCGCGTGCAGGGCCGCCGCACCTGAACCCCGCCCGCCGGTCCCGCCCCGGCACCTTTGCCGGGGGCGCGGCATGAGAGAATAGAAACGATGACGGATTTTTCCTCCACCGGAGAGCAGCAGACCCACTCGGGCTTCATTGCCATTATCGGCAAACCCAACGTGGGCAAGAGCACCCTGCTGAACAGCTTCCTGGGCACCAAGGTCGCCCCCACCAGCCCCCGCCCTCAGACCACCCGACGCGGCGTGCGCGGCATTCACACCAGCGGTGACCGCCAGATCGTGTTCGTGGACACGCCCGGCCTGCACAAGGCCAAGGACGCCCTGGGCAAGTACATGAACCACGAGGTGCACAGCGCCCTGGCCGACGTGGACGCCGTCGTGTGGGTCGTGGACCTGCGCCACCCGCCCACCGACGAGGACCAGCTGGTCGCCCGGCAGATCCGCGAACTGCCCAAACCCGTGTTCATGGTCGGCAACAAGACCGACGCCGCCAAGTACCCGGACGAGGCCATGAAACTGTACCGCGCCCTGCTGGAGGGCCGCGAGCACGACACCAGCGAGACCATGCTGAGCGCGCAGAACAACCCAGCCGCCGTGGCGACCCTGCGCGAGCAGCTGCTCGACGCCCTGCCGGAGAACCCGTTCTTCTTCCCGCAGGGCGCCGCCAGCGATCAGACCCGCGAGCAGTGGGCGGCCGAGATCATCCGCGAGGAAGCCATGAAGAAACTGCGCGACGAACTGCCGTACGCCGTCGCGACCCGCGTGAACTCCTGGACGGAACGCCAGGACGGCCTGCAACGCATCGAGGGTGAGATCGTCGTCGAGAAGAACGCCCACAAGGGCATGGTCATCGGCGCGGGCGGCAAGCAGCTGCGCGAGATCGGTCAGGCCGCCCGCAAGCAACTGGAAGTGTTCCTGAGCCGCAAGGTGTACCTGGGCCTGGAAGTCATCGTGATCAACAACTGGCGCGAGGACGAGGAAGCCCTGCGCGAACTCGGGTACGAGTAAGGGTTTACACGGGCACGGCCACCCGCCGGGGCGGAACGCAGATCAGTGCGTTCCGCCCCGCTGCTGCCCTTGCGGTCAGCACCCGCGTTCCCGCAGGGCGTCCTCGTAGAACAGCTTGGTGTGGTGCATGCGGATCAGGCGGGCGTCGTACAGGGCGTCGAATTCGGTTTTCGGCACGAAACGCACCTCGGTCACCTCGTCCGGCAGGGTGGGGCGGAAGGTGGATTCTGGTAGGGCCTCGGCCAGCCACGCGTGCCGCAGGACGGGCACGCCGTCCGGGAAGTGACCCAGGTACGCGGCCAGAAATTTCAGGAGGCGGACCCGCACGCCCGCTTCCTCCCACGCTTCGCGCACGGCGGTGTCCTGGGGGTTCTCGCCGTCCTCGACGGTGCCGCTGGGGATGTGCCACAGGCCCGCCTTCTGCCGCTGCTGCGGGACTCCGTTCTCACGGACGAGCAGGATGTCGCCCGCCTCGTTCAGGATGACCACGCCCGCCGCGCGGTGAGAGACGGGCGTGTGAAGTTCGGGGCCGAACTGCATTTACCAGCCGTTCCGTTCGCGCAGGGCGGTGATCTGGGCGGTGTGGTGCCGTCCGTGCCAGGCGTACATGGCGAGCAGGGTGTCCACGGTGTACGTGCGGCCCTGCGCGGGGTGCGTCCAGGGCCTGGCCCAGTCGTATCCGGCGGGGTCCAGCGAGGCGAACAGCATGCCCAGGCGCGAGTGCAGCGCGTCCAGCAGGTTCAGGCTGACGTCAGGGACCAGTTCGTGGTCCGGCAGGGTCGCCCAGCGGTCTTCCTCGTAGGGTTTGATGGTGGGGTTTTCCTCAGTCAGCGCGAGTTTCAGGCGGATGAAGGCGTTCATGTGGCTCTCGGCGACGTGATGCACGACCTGCCGCACCGTCCAGCCGCCGTCGCGGTAGGGGGTGGACAGTTGCTCGTCGCTCAGGCCCTGCACAGCGTCGAACAGGTCGGCGGGCAGCGCGAACAGGTGCCCGAGGGCCTCGACACGCTCGACGGGCGTGAGGGTCTGCGGGGTGGGCATCGGCCCGAGCGGGTAGCGCAGGTCGCCGGTCACGGGGTGACCCCGGTGTTGCTGGGCTCACTGGGCTGGCCGGGTTCCTTGCGGGTCCAGCGGGTCGCGTCGCGTTTCTCGATCTTGGCCATCATGCGTTCGAAGCCGCGTTCCAGGTTCAGGCCGCGTTCGTTCGCCATGCAGATGGTCACGAACAGCAGGTCCGCGAGTTCCATCTCCAGGTCGCCGGGGTCCTCGCCGGGTTTGGGCGTCTTGCCGCTGGCGTGCGCGATGACGCGGGCGATCTCGCCAGTCTCCTCGGTCAGTCGGGCCAGCATCAGCAGCGGCGGGAAGTACCCCTCCCGGAACTGGCTGATGTAGGCGTCCACGCGGGCGCTGGCATCCTCGAAGGTCAGGCTCATGCGGGTCAGCATACCGGCAATGGCCGGGGGTGCCGTGCGCCAGCTGGCCGATGCGCGGGCCGCCCGGCGTGGCGCACCCTGAGAGGCATGACCGCGCCGCCCCCGCTGCACCACCCTCTGCCCCACCCGCTCCACAGTGCCGGGCCGCCCGTGTGGGACGTGACCCGCGCCGACGGCCTGGGGGTACTCCCGGACAGTCCGGACGCGCTGGAGGCGTTCCTGCCGGACCTGCGCTCGGCACTGGCGGGCGTGCTGGTCGCGGCGGACGGCGCGGATCTGGTGTTCGTGGGACGCTCGCCCGAGCCGCTGCGGGCGTACCTGGGCGGCCTGCTGTGGGGCGTGGACGTGCCGTGGCGGGTGTCGGGCCTGAACGTGTCGCTGCTGAACGCCACCCTGGACGCCGGGCAGGCGCGGACGCTGCGGCCCCTGCTGGCCGGGGCGGGCCTGCACCCGCGCGAACTGGTGCGTTCGGGGCGCCGGGCGGCGCTGGTGGACGTGGTCGCGTCGGGCGGGACGTTTGCCGAGCTGCACCGGGCGCTGCGCGACTGGGCGCGGCAGGACGGTCTGGGTGGGCGCTGCGTGACCCGGCGGGTGCGGCTGGTGGGCCTGCTGCGCGGCGGGTACGCGCGGCCCGCCGCGCACCGCTGGAACGCGCTGCCGGAGTTACGGGGCGTGCAGGCCCGCAGTGTCCTGACCGGCGCGGGCCTGTGGTCCTGGCTGGCCGAGAACGGCGAGAAGGTCGCGCCGCGCTTCCCGGCCGACGCCTGGGCCGCGCCCCCTGCCGGGCTGCCCGCGCGTGACCCGGAGCGGCTGGCGGCGCTGGCGCAGGCCCGCACGCTGTTCCTGCTGGGGCAGCGGCGCGGCGAGCGGGAGGCCATGACAGCCGCACTGAACGCCGCCGGGGGCCAGCGGGTGGCAGCCGTGCGGGCCCTGTGCGGCGCGTGGCGCGGCGCGGCCTCTCCCCTGCCGGGCCGACCGCACCGGGGCCGCCTGCCCCGCCCGGCGGGCTGAACGGGCGAGGGGGAAACCCGGTCTGGATTTCCCCCCTCTACCTGCCAGCTCTGCCGCCCAGCCGGGCTTCAGCGGATGTACAGGTAGGTTTCCTGCACGTCGCGGTCGGCGGCGGCGTAGGGTTGCAGGTAGGCGTTGCTGGTGGCGTTCCAGCGGCCGTCGTCGTACGTGCCGCGCAGCACGAGGTCCGTGGTGGGGCGCACGCGGGTGAAGATGGCACGCACGCGTTGCAGGCCGCGCGGTTCGGCCAGGGTGTACGTCTCGCCGTCCTGCGCGCGGGGGAAGGTGGTCGTCCCGGCCGGAACGTAGGCGTTACGGATCAGGGTGCTGGTGTACCCGTTGCTCTGCAGGGCGATCAGGGTGACGTACCCGGCCGTGCGGGTGGTGACGCTGAGGCGCAGCGTTTCACCCACGGCGTAGGTGCTGCCCTCGCCACGGTCCGGGCGGAGGCCTACGATCAGGTTGCTGCCCGATCCCTGAAGGCCCAGGTTGGGGCGGACGGTGACGGTGCAGGCGCTGAGGCCCAGGGCCAGCGTGCCGAGCAGAAGTGCAGTGCGCATGCGGTCAGCATACCGGGCGCAGCTGACGGAAACCTGAGGCGGACCTGACGCGCGCCCTCACGCCCCCCATCAGGTGGGACGCCGGATGGGACAGCCGGGCGGGGCGGGGCGGGATGGTCAGCGGACGCGCGTTCGGGTGGGGTGCCGGCGGCGTAGCATGGGGCATGAATCCCGCCGACGCCGCACATGCCGCTGCCCCGCGCCGGACCGCCCGGCCCCGCGCCGCCGCCAGGGCCGCCCTGACGGTCCTGATGTTGAGCGCACCTGCGGGGGCCGTCACGACGGGCACGCAGACCGCGCCGCCGCAGGTGACGACGACCGCGCCGGACGGCCCGTACTCCAGCAACCGGTTCTTCAGTGATCTGGGGGCCGGGCGGGTGGCGCGGGTGGTGCTGTCCAGCGCGGGGCAGGCCAGCGTGACGTTCGTGGACGGCAGCCGCCCGCGTTCGCTGGTCGTTCCGGCGGACGGCGCGACCCTGGCCCGCATCCGCGCGGCGCGGGTGCCGCTTCAGGTGACGCAGGCCGGGTCGTCGTTCGCGTGGCTGGGGCAGGTGCTGCCGCTGATCCTCACGGCCCTGATCCTGGTGGTGCTGTGGCGCAGCATGCGCGGACAGGGCGGGAGTGGCGGCGCGGCAGGGAATTTCGGGAAGTCGAGGGCGGCCGTGATCAGCGAGGGTCAGATCAAACTCAACTTCACTGACGTCGCCGGTTGCGACGAGGCCAAGCAGGACCTTCAGGAAGTCGTCGATTTCCTCCGCCACCCCGAGAAGTACCACCAGCTCGGCGCCCGCATCCCCCACGGCGTGCTGCTGGTCGGCCCCCCAGGCAGCGGCAAGACCTTACTGGCAAAAGCTGTCGCCGGTGAAGCGAGGGTCCCCTACTTCAGCATTTCGGGCAGCGACTTCGTCGAGATGTTCGTCGGCGTCGGCGCCGCCCGCGTCCGCGACCTGTTCGAGCAGGCCCGCAAGGCCGCCCCCTGCATCGTCTTCATCGACGAGATCGACGCCGTGGGCCGCAAGCGCGGCATGAACATGCAGGGCGGCAACGACGAACGCGAACAGACCCTCAACCAACTGCTCGTCGAGATGGACGGCTTCTCCAGCGGGCAGGAGGTCATCATCCTGGCCGCCACGAACCGCCCGGACGTGCTGGACGCAGCGTTGCTGCGTCCGGGACGCTTCGACCGGCAGGTGGTGGTGGACGCGCCGGACGTGCGGGGCCGCGAGCAGATCCTGCGGATTCACGCGCGCAAGAAACCGCTGGACGCATCGGTGGACCTGGGCGTGGTGGCGCGGCGCACAGCGGGGATGGTGGGGGCGGACCTGGAGAACCTGCTGAACGAGGCGGCGTTGCAGGCGGCGCGGTCGGGTCGGACGCGGATCGTGGGGCGGGACGTGGATGAAGCGCGGGACCGGGTGCTGATGGGCCCGGAGCGGCGGTCGCTGGTGGTGCGGGAGGCGGACCGGAAGGTCACGGCGTACCACGAGGTTGGTCACGCCCTCGCCGCGCAACTGCTGCCGCACGCCAACCGAGTGGCGAAACTGACGGTCGTGCCCAGGGGCCGCGCCGCCGGGTTCATGATGCCGGACGCCGATGACCGCCTGCACGTCACCCGGCCCGCGCTGGAGGACATGATCGCCGTCGCCCTGGCGGGCCGCGCAGCCGAGGAGGTCGTGTTCGGCGAGGTCACGACCGGCGCGCAGAACGACTTCCAGCAGGCGACCGGCATTGCGCGGCGCATGGTGACCGAGTGGGGCATGGGCGAAACCATCGGCAAGGTCGCCCTGGCCAGCAGCGAGGGCGGATTCCTGGGCGGCGGCAGTCAGATGACACCCATCAGCGAGGCCACCGCCGCGCAGGTGGACGCCGAGGTCCGCACCCTGCTGGACGCCGCATACGCCCGCGCCCTCGCCCTGATCGGCGAGCACCTGGGCCGCGTGCACGAGATCGTGACGGTGCTGATGACCCGCGAGACCCTGAGTGGCGAGGAATTCAGCGCGCTGCTGGGCGGTCAGGAACTCGAACCGCTGCCGCCCGTCGCGCCGCCCACCCCGGCCAGCCTGCCCGGCTGAAGCCCCCGCCGGATCGGCTCCACAGGGCTACACAGACCACAGGGCTACACAGGGCAGCGCCCCCGACCGCGTGGATCGGGGGCGCTGTTCAGAGTTCCTCTTCCTCGGGGTCGCGGCCCAGGCTGGGTTCCACCGGGGGTTTGTGGCGGTTCTGGGTGCTGGTGTCCTGCGCGGGGGTGGGGGCGGTCGCCTCGTCGCGGGTCAGGCGGATCTCGATGGGGCTGGAACCGAAGTTCACGCTGCGCTGCGGGAAGGGAATCTCGATGCCGGCCTCGTCCATGGCGATCTTGATGCGGCGGTTGAACTCGCGGCCCAGCGCCCACTGGCTCTTGGGCTGCACCTTGTACAGGGCGCGCAGGGTCACGCCGTCCGGGGCGAGCTGCACGACGCCCTGCATCTCGGGTTCCTCCAGGAAGAAGTGCCGCCAGTCGGGCGATTCGTACAGTTCGGTACTGACGGCCTGCAGCACCTTGAGGGCCTCGTCCAGGTTGGCGTTGTACGTGACGTCCACGGCGGCGACCACGCGCGACCAGTCCTTGCTGCTCACGCTGACCGTCTGAATCTGGCCGTTCGGGACGATGTGCATGGTGCCGTCCAGGGCGCGCAGGGCGGTGACGCGCAGGTTCAGGCGTTCCACGCCGCCCGAGAGTTGCCCGGTGTTGATGGTGATCACGTCGCCCACGCCGTACTGGTCCTCCAGCAGGATGAAGAAGCCGTTGAAGACGTCCTTGATCAGGCTCTGCGCGCCGAAACCGACCGCGAGGCCCAGCACGGACACCCCGGCGAGCAGGCTGGTGGCGTTCAGGCCGATGGCCTGCAGGGCGGCGATGGCGCTGATGATGACCACCACGACCCGCAGGGTGCTTTCCACGACGCCCTTGAGGGTCTGCACGCGCACGCTGCGGCGGTTGAATTCCTGTTCGGCGACGATGCGGGCCGCCAGGGTGCTGATCAGGTTCCAGGCGATCAGGGCCATGGCGATCACCACGACCAGTTGTCCGGCGCTGTGCCGGAATCCCTGCGTGATGTCGCGGCCCAGCTCGAACAGCACGGGCACGCTGGGCAGGTACGCGACGAAGGTGGCGACGGCCAGCCACGACACGCTGACGATCAGCAGCCACGCCCACTTGAGGACTGGCACGAGCCGGCGGTGGATGTGCGGGGTCAGCGCCTTGATCAGCAGTCGCCCGAAGCGGTAGATGGCGTAGGCGAACACCGCCGTGAGGGCCAGCCCGACCCACACCTGCGGTTTGACGATCTGAACACTCAATTCGGCCAACATGCCCCCCAGCCTCTCATGAGAACATGAGGGCTGTGAGGCAGAAGGTCAGTTCAGGCTTGACTGTTCCTGAAAGGCCGCCTCCAGGCGGGGCACCAGTTTCGCGTCGTGGGCGCGGGCGGCGCGCAGCAGGGCGTTCTTCACGGCGCGGGCGTCGGCGCTGCCGTGCCCGATGAATGCCAGACCCTTCACGCCGATCAGCAGGCTCGCGCCGTACGTGCTGGGGTCCATGCGGTCGGCGAGGCTGCGCAGCGAACCGCGCACCAGCAGGCCACCCAGCTTGCTTTTCAGGGTGCTGCTCAGGGCCTCCTTGACCCAGCCGAACAGCACCTTGGCCTCTCCCTCGGCGAGTTTCAGGACGACGTTCCCGGTGAACCCGTCGGTCAGGACGATGTCGGTGGTACCCATGAACACGTCGCGGCCCTCGATGTTCCCGTGGAAGTTCACGCCGCGCCCGTGCAGTTCCCGCAGCAGTCCGTGCGCTTCGAGGACCAGGGCGTTGCCCTTGTGGTCCTCCTCGCCGATGGACAGCAGGCCCACGGTGGGGTTCTCGCGGTCCTCGACGACCCGCAGGTACACGCTGGCCAGCCGCGCCCACTGCGCGAGGTAACTGGCTTTCACGTCGGCGTTGGCGCCCACGTCCAGCATGGTCGTGAAGCCCCCGCGTGCCGGGAGGTGCGCCAGGATGGCGGGGCGTTCCACGCCGGGAATGCGGCCCAGGGTCAGCAGTGCGGATGCCATGGTCGCGCCGCTGTGGCCCATGCTGACGGCCGCCGACGCGCGGCCCTCCTTGACGAGGCGGGTGGCGACGTTGATGCTGGCCTGCGTGCGGCGGCGCACGTCGCTGGCGTGCTCGTCCATGCCGATCACGTCGGTCGCCTCGACGACCTCGATGGGCAGCGTGGCACTTCCGGCGTGCTTCCCGAGTTCCGCGTGCAGTTTCACGCGGTCACCGACCAGCAGCACACTGACGCCCGCGCGGGCAGCCAGGACGGCGCCCTCGACGTTCGGCGCGGCGCCGTGATCGCCGCCCATCGCGTCCAGCGCGACCGGCAGGGCCTTCTGGCCTTCGGCGCTCACCGGGGCTTCAGCGGTCATCGGATTCCTGCAACGCCGCCGAGGTGTAGAACGGGCGGTGCTCGCTGCCGCCGTTGCCGCGCGACTCGCTGGGCAGGCGGTAACCGGGGCGCTCGACGTGCTCGCGGATGTCCTTGAAATCCACGTACTCGTCGGCGGCGTTCCGCAGTTCGTAACTGGTCATCTCGGCGATGCAGGCCACGACCACGCGCTTGCCACGGGCGCGCAGCACCTCGACCGGACGCTCGAAGTCACCGTCACCGGTCAGCAGGACCGCCGTGTCGAACCGGTCGCTGGTGGACAGCAGGTCCGTGACGATCTCGATATCCAGGCTGGCGCGGCGGTGCGTCTCGCCACCCTCGTCGGTCGCCTCGCGCAGCGGGCGGGTGCGGACCGTGTACCCCATGTACGTCAGGGCGTCCGTGAAGCGCTTCTGCTTGTCGTCGATGGGCGTGGGCACCGCCGTGTAGTAAAAGGCGTTGTACAGGGCGCCGCCCGCCGAGAAGTGCTCCAGGATCTTGCGGTGGTCGAAGTTCCAGCCGAGTCGTTTGGCCGCTGCGTACACGTTCGCGCCGTCAATAAAAAGTGCAATGCGTTCCATCTGATGTCTCTCCTGTGCGCCCGGCCCACTGAGGGGCCTGGGCCGCTGGCCTCCCCGATCGGGGGTCCGCCCCGCAGGATACCCGACCCCCCGGCGCCTCACCCACCCCCCCGCACACCCCGGCGCCTTCATTCAGGCCCCCAGTTCCTTCAGGCAGGGTGCAGGGCGGGCCGCAGCGCCGGGTCGTGCAGCGCCTCCCAGACCTCGGCCCGCAGGCGGGTCAGGTTCACGCCCGCGTACACGGGCGGCAGGGTGTCCAGGTGCCGGGCGGCCTTGTGGTAGTTGCGGTGCGTCAGGCTCCCGTGATGCCAGCGCTTGTGCAGCGCCGCCGCCAGCAGGATCACGCCCTGAAGGAACGCCCGGTCCGGCCCGGACGCCCGCAGCCACGGTTCCTCCCAGGCCTCGTGCGCCTCCCACCACTCGCCCCGCGCGAACAGGGCCGCGCCACGCTCGAACGCCCGCGCGTCCGCCGGAGTCCAGTGCGGGAGGCTGCTGTCGGTCACACCCGCAGCCTAGCGCGGCCCGGCAGCAGTCCGGGAGCGGCGGATTGAGAGCCGTGTCACGACGGTTAACTGACATCTTTCAGTTTTAGAAAAGGACGTCCAGCACGGCTTCTGACCTCAGAATGAGGATGTG